>JBIPOQ010000051.1:0-12446 GCA_044379055.1 Myxococcota bacterium | reverse complement strand
GGGCCCGCGCGAGGGCTATCTGCGCCTGGTCGTGACGCGCGGGGTCGGGGCGCTCGGGATCGATCCGTCGACCTGTCCGGAGCCGGCGATCGTCTGCATCGCGACCGGTGCGGCGCCGCTCTCGCCCGAGAAGGCCGCCCGGGGCCTCGACTTGATCACGTCGAGCCTGCGCCGACCGCCGGCCGACGTCCTCGATCCCCGGGTCAAGAGCCTGAACTACCTGAACAACGTGCTCGCGAAGCGGGAGGCGACGGTGCGCGGAGCCGACGATGCCCTCGTCCTCAACGCCCGCGGTCTCATCGCCGAGTCGTCGGCAACGAACGTCTTCGCGCTCACCGGCCAGACCCTCGACACGCCCCCGACGACGGACGGTGCGCTCGAGGGGCTGACCCGGCGGACCGTGATGGAGCTCGCTCCGGAGCACGGCCTCACCGTCCGCGAGCGGAGCCTCGGACGCTTCGACCTCTACGCGGCGGACGCGGTCTTCCTGACGGGCACGCGGGCCGGGATCGTGCCCGTCGGGTCCCTCGACGGGACCCCGATCGCGACGGTCGGCTGGCCGATCCTGCGCGCGTTGTCGGCGGCCTTCGATCGGCGGGCGGTGGAGCTCTCGACGTCGGTCGCGTGAGCGCGCGGGCGGAGGCCCGGTCCGCGCAGCCCGGGCGGCCGGGATCGCCGGCCCGAGGCGCTATCGTCCGCCGGGCCGCAAGGCGTCCCCGGGGCCCGAAATCCCGCGAACCCCGGTCGAACCCGATTGCCCGAGAGGCGACGAAGAGAATAGGAAGAGAGGAGAGCCCGTGCGCTGGTCCAGCGCGTTCATTCCGACCCTGCGAGACGATCCGGCCGACGCCGAGGCCGTGTCCCACAAGCTGCTCGTCCGCGCGGGCCTGATCCGCCAGCTGATGGCGGGCCACTACTCGATGACGCCGCTGGGCTTCCGCGCCCTGCGCAAGCTCGAGCAGATCGTCCGCGAAGAGATGGACCGGATCGGTGCCCAGGAGTTCCGGCTCCCCTGCATGCATCCGAAAGAGATCTGGGAGAAATCCGGACGCTGGCAGAGCGTGGGCGAAGAGATGTTCCGGCTGACGGATCGCAAGCAGGCCGACCTCGCCCTCGGCATGACCCACGAGGAGATCTTCGCCTATCACGCGGCGGAGATGCGCTCGTACAAGTCGCTCCCGCAGATCTGGTACCAGTTCCAGACGAAGTTCCGCGACGAGGCGCGTCCGAAGAGCGGGCTGCTGCGCGTGCGCGAGTTCACGATGAAGGACTCGTACTCCTTCGATCTCGATCAGGCCGGTCTCGACCAGGCCTTCGACCGCCATTTCGAAGCCTATCGCCGGATCTTCAAGCGCCTGGGCTTCGAGGCCGTCGCCGTCGAGGCGAGCTCGGGCGTGATGGGCGGCAACCAGTCGATCGAGTTCATGATGAAGAGCGATGCCGGCGAGGACTGGATCGCCCACTGCGAGAAATGCGGCTACGCCGCGAACGTCGAGAAGGCGCAGAGCGTGCTGCCCGCCGTGGAAGACGGCCCCGGTCTCGCGCAGCCGGAGGAGTTCCCGACGCCCGGCGTCCGGACGATCGACGATCTGGCGAAGATGGCGGGCGGCGCGCCGGCGGATCGCCAGATCAAGACCCTCGTCTACCAGGTCGACGACAAGACGATCCTCGTGCTGCTGCGCGGCGATCACCAGCTCGCCGAGCAGAAGCTCGTCGACCAGATCGAGGGCCAGAAGATCCGGCCGGCCGATCCGGAGCTCATCCTGCGCACCCTCGGTGCGCGCCCGGGGAGCCTCGGGGCCGTCGGTCGGCGCGACCTCTTCGTCGTCGCGGACGAGGCGCTGAACGGGCGGCGCGAGATGGTGACCGGCGCCAACAAGGACGGCTTCCATCTGCGCGGCGTCGACGTCGCCCGGGACATCGACGTCAAGGCCTGGCTCGACCTGCGCGAGGTCAAGAGCGGCGAGGGCTGCCCGATGTGCAGCACGCCCTTCTCGGTCCACAAGACGATCGAGGTCGGCCACATCTTCAAGCTCGGCACGAAGTACAGCGTCGCGATGGACGCCTACGTACAGGACGAGAAGGGCGGCTCGGTCGCCATGGTCATGGGCTCGTACGGCATCGGCCTCGAGCGCAATCTCGCAGCGGTCGTCGAGGCGAACCACGACGAGAAGGGCATCTGCTGGCCGGTCAACGTCGCGCCCTACGAGGTCGTCGTCTCGGTCGTGAAGCCGACGGACGTCGCCTGCCACGAGGCGGGCGAGGCGCTCTACGAGAAGCTCAAGGCGGCGGGCATCGACGTGATCCTCGACGACCGGGACGAGCGGCCCGGCGTCAAGTTCAACGACGCGGACCTCGTCGGCTTCCCGTATCGCGTCACGATCGGGCCGAAGGGCATCGCCGGCGGCATCGTCGAGCTCGTGCGGCGCCGGGGCGGCGAGAAGCGCGACGTTCCGATCGCGCACGCGGCGGAGACGATCGTCGAGGCGGTGCTGGACGAAAGGCGTTAGGGCAGCGCGCGGCGCGGCGGACGTGGAGTGCGATCCAGGCGCGCGGAAGGCGAAGGCCGTGCGGACGAGAGCGGAGCCGAGATGACGACGAGCGAGCCCGATCCGGATCCCCTCGTCCACCTTTTCGACGGCCACGTCTACATCTTCCGCGCCTACCACTCGCTGCCGCCCATGACGGCCGACGACGGCACGCCCTGCAACGCCGCCTACGGCTTCGCGAACACGCTGATCCGCTACGCCGCCGACGAAGCGCCGTCCCACGCCGCGGTCTGCTTCGACGCCGCGATGACGAGCTTCCGCAACGCGATCGAGCCCGGCTACAAGGCCCAGCGCGGCGAGACGCCCGACGACCTCGAGCCCCAGTTCGATCTCTGTCGCGAGATCGCCGAGGCCCTCGGCTTCGCGTCCTTCGAGCGGGACGACTACGAGGCGGACGACCTGCTCGGTGCGCTCTGCGAGGAGGTGCTCCGCGGCGCCGCTCGCGCCCGGGTCCTGACGACGGACAAGGATCTCTGCCAGCTCGTGCGCGAGGACGGGCGCGTCGTCGTCCACGACCTCGCGAAGGAGAAGACCTTCGACGCCGACGCGGTGCGCGAGAAGTTCGGCGTCTCGCCTTCGCAGATCCCCGACTATCTCGGCCTCGTCGGGGACGTGATCGACAACCTGCCCGGCGTGCCGGGCATCGGCGCGAAATCCGCCGCGGCGATCCTCCGGGTGTTCGAATCGATCGAGGCGATTCCGGTCGGTGAACGGGCGGCGGAAGGTGCGGAGGCCTGGAGTCGCGTCGCCGTGCGCGGCGCGGCGAAGGTCGCCCAGAAGGTCGAGACGCACCGTGAGCGGGCGCTCGCGACGAAATCCCTCGCGACGGTGTTGCGAGCGGTGCCGGGTGTCTCTCCGGGGCTCGCGGGGCTCGCCTATCATGGCGCGGATCGAGAGCGGGTCGAGCTGCTCTTCGATCGGCTCGGCTGGAACCGGATTCGCGATCGGATCGTGCGGTGGCGAGACTGATCACGCTCTCGAACGCGGTGACGGGGCTTCGGTTCGTCAGCGTTCCGTTCTTCTTTCTCGCGCTCAACGGGCGTGACTGGCCCCTCGCCTGCGCGCTCTTCTGGCTCGCGGTCGGTACGGACCTCGTCGATGGGCGGATCGCCCGGGCGCGGGGCGAGTCGACGCATTTCGGCGGTCTCCTCGATCACGCGACCGACGCGCTCTTCGTGACGACCGGCCTCGCCGCCCTCGCCCTCGCGGGGCGCATCCCGGCGGCGCTGCCCGTGCTCGTCGCGATGGCCTTCGTGCAGTACGTGCTCGACTCCCGCTGGCTCGCGGGCGAGCCGCTCCGGGCGAGCGCGCTCGGGCGCTGGAACGGCATCTTCTATTTCGTGCCCCTCGGCATCGTCGCGACCCGCGAGGCGGCCGGGCTCGCGGCCCCTTCGGATCGCGTCGTCGCGATCCTCGCCTGGGGGCTCGTCTTCTCGACGGCCCTCTCGATCGTCGATCGCGGTCTGACGCTCCTGCGCCTCCACAGGCGCGGCGGCCCCGCGCGCGACCCCGGCGCGCCGTCGCCGCCGACCTGATCCCACGGACACGATTGCCCGAAACTTTCCACACGCTGTGGGGTTGGACTCTGGTAGAACCATCCGGGGGTGTCCGGCGGAATTCCGGGGACGGGAGCGACATGGGCTGTCGGATGGGATTCGGGACTCACGATCGTTTCTTCCCCGTGGCAGACCGTCTGATTGCCTGGCTCAGGCTCGTGTCGGTTGGGCTCGCGGTTGCACTCTCGCTCGCGTCTGGCTCGCGGCCCGCGCTCGCGGCCCCGAGCTTCCTGGCCTTCGAGAGCGGTCCGGTACGTCCGATGGCGCTCTCGGCCGACGGCAGCACGCTCTACGCCGTCAACACGCCGGACGCCCAGCTCGAGGTCTTCTCGGTCGACGCATCGGGCCTGACGTTCCTTCGCTCGATTCCGGTCGGCCAGGAGCCCGTCGCCGTCGCGGTGCGCAGTCTCTCCGAGGTCTGGGTCGTCAATCATCTCTCCGACAGCATCAGCGTCGTCGATCCCGTGGCAGGCGTCGTCCTGAGGACGCTGCTCGTCGGGGACGAGCCCCGCGACATCGTCTTTGCCGGGCCCGGCAACACGCGCGCCTTCATCACGACGGCCCACCGCGGCCAGCACCGGACGGATCCCTCGATCGCGGGTGTCCCGGGTGCCGGCGATCCTCGGCTCACGACCGAGGGCATCGGCCGCGCCGACGTGTGGGTCTTCGATGCGACGAGCCTCGGCTCGACCCTCGGCGGGACGCCGCTGCGCATCGTCACCGTCTTCGGGGACACCCCTCGCGCGCTCGCTCGATCCGCCGACGGCACGAAGGTCTGGGTCGCCATCCACCACTCCGGCAATCGCACGACCGAGATCCAGAGCGCCTTCGTCTGCGATGGCTTCGATCCGGCGACGGGTTGCGTGATCGGGGGCCTGGTGAGCTCGCCGGGCGGTGTCCTGGGACCTGCGCAGAACTTCGAGGGCTTCGCGGCGCCGGAGGTCGGTCTCATCGCGCAGCAGGGAAACGACGGCCAATGGCGCGACGTGCTCGGTCGGATCTGGAACGCCGGGCCCCTGATCGGACCCCACGTCCGCTTCAACCTCCCCGACCTCGACGTCTTCGAGCTGAACGCGACGACGCTCGTTCAGACCCGCGCCCACGCGGGCGTCGGGACGACGCTCTTCAACATGGCCGTCAACCCCGTCTCCGGGAGGCTCTACGTCTCGAACACGGACTCGAAGAATCTGACCCGGTTCGAGGGCCCCGGGATCACGGGTGGCTCGACCGTGCAGGGGCATATCGCCGAGGCGCGGGTCACCGTGATCGACGGAACGAGCGTCCTCCCTCGTCATCTCAACAAGCATCTCGACTACGACGTGCTTGCCGACGATCCCCGCTTCGATCCGACGCAGCGGGAACACAGCCTCGCGACCCCGCTGGAGATGGCCGTCTCGGGCGATGGTGCGACGCTCTTCGTCGCGGCCTTCGGATCGGCGCGGGTCGGCGTGATTCCGACGGCGGCGCTCGAGTCGGATACCTTCGATCCGACGTCGATCTCGAGCGGCTACATCGAGGTCTCCGGGGGCGGACCGGCCGGTCTCCTCCTCGACGAAGCGAACGACCGTCTCTTCGTCTACACGCGCTTCGACAACGGCCTCTCGCTGGTCGATCTCTCGACCCGCGAAGAGCGCGCCCACTGGAAATTTCCGAACCAGGAGCCCCGCGCCGTCGTCGAGGGCCGCCCCTTTCTCTACGACGCGCGCAACGGATCGGGCAACGGCGAGGCGTCCTGCGCAGCATGTCACCCCTTCGGCGACATGGATCATCTCGGCTGGGATCTCGGCAATCCCGACGACGTGCTGACTTCGAACCCGATGGCGATCCCGTTTCCGGGACCCGTCCCGCCGCCGCCGGGGCTCAACGGCGTCGGGGTCGTCTCCGTTTTCCACCCGATGAAGGGACCGATGACGACCCAGACCCTCCGCGGCATGCAGCACGGAGGTGCGATGCACTGGCGCGGCGATCGCAGCAACGGCGTCTTCGGCGCGTCCCCCGACGACGAGGATCAATCCTTCCGCAACTTCATCGTCGCCTTCGAGGGCCTGCTCGGGCGCGAGAGACCGATCGAAGACGCGGACATGCAGCGCTTCGCCGACTTCGCGCTCGCCCTGGTCCTGCCGCCGAACCCGATCCGCCCGCTGGACAACCGGCTGACGGCCAGTGCGGCACAGGGCCGCGAGTTCTTCCTGAATACGCCCACCGACGCGACCCTGACCTGCGAGAGCTGCCATCGCATCGACCCGAGCCAGGGCTTCTTCGGCGGCGGAACGTTCTCGACCTTCGAGGGCAACTCGCAGATCTTCAAGGTTCCCCATCTCCGGAACCTGTATGCGAAGGTCGGCATGTTCGGACTCCTCGCCCCCTTCGGCGGCGGGAGCGCCCACACCGGCGACCAGGTTCGGGGCTTCGGCTTCTCTCACGACGGTGCCGTCGACACGCTCTTCCGCTTCGTATCGGCACCGGCCTTCGTCTTCCCGAACGACGCGGAGCGCCGCAGCAGCGAGGCCTTCATGCTGCAGTTCGACAACGACATCGCGCCGATCGTCGGCCAGCAGGTCACGCTGACGACGACGAACGGCGCCGTCGCAGGTCCGCGCATCGATCTCCTGATCGCTCGCGCCGCGGCGCCCTTTTCGTCTCTGCTTCTCGGGGGAGCGACGACCGAGTGCGAGCTCGTCGTGAAGGGGGTCATCGGGGGCGAGCCTCGCGGTTGGTTGCGTCTCTCGACCGGGTTCTTCCAGCGCGACGACGACGAGGACCAGTCCCGGCTCGTGACCGACGCTGCGCTGCGGGCGAGCGTCGGTTCGGTCGGACCGCTGACCTATACCTGCGTCGCTCCGGGCTCGGGCACGCGGGTCGGCATCAATCGCGATCTCGACGTCCGACTCGACGCGCTCGACAACTGTCCGGGTCACGTCAACGACGGCCAGGCCGACTTCGACCACGATGGGCTCGGGGATCCCTGCGACCCGACGCCGCTGCCGGAGCCGAACGCGGCGGCGGGGCTCGTTGCGAGCCTGGTCTGCTTGGCGGCGGCAGGGCGATCTCGGCGTCGGGCGCGGACGTGAGCGCTCGGCATGGCCATCACGCCCTCGACGGATGCCCGGTTCGGCGCACGCAGTGGAGCGCTCGGGAGCGCTGACCGCGATCGCGTCGGCGATGGGGTTGCCGCCGCTCATTCGAGCCGGACTCAGTCGTTTCGCCCCGTCCGTCGCAGGATCGCATCGACGAATTCCCGGGGCGCGTCGGCCTGGACGAAATGTCCGGCGCCCGCGATGCGATCGAGGGTCGATCCCGGAACCACGGCATGCCAGCGCTCGGCCCACGAGAAGGGGAAGACTTCGTCGGCATCGCCGAAGACGAAGTGGATCGGATGCGGGTAGCGCTTCAGGGCCTCGAAGCAGCGCGCCTGATCGGCCGCATTGCCCGCTACGGGCTCGGCGAAGGGAATGCAGAACGGGAAGCGACGGGCGCCGGCCTTGCTCTCGGTGCTCGGAAACGGGGCGTCGAAGGCGCGGGCGATGGCGGCGCGATCGTGGCCCGGTCGGCGCAGGCTGCCCGCGACGATGCGCCCGATCGGCATGTCGCCGCCGAGCTTCGCGGGGTCGAGGGCCGCCTCGCGCCAGGCCCGGATGCCGGGGGAGTATTCGAATCCGTCGTGATGAAGCCAGGTGTTCGCGATGACGAGGCGCTCGAAGCGATCGGGCAGGTCCACGGCCTGGCGCAACCCGGTCGGGCCGCCCCAATCCTGACAGACGAGCGTGATCCGGCGCAGATCGAGCGTTTCGATCAAGGCGCGCAGCCGTTCGCAATGCCGCTCGACGACGTACCAGTCCTCGTCGACGACCTTGTCGCTGCGCCCGAAGCCGACCAGATCGGGAGCGATGCATCGATGGCCGGCCGCGACGAGTCGCGGGATCACGTCCCGATAGAGATGGGACCAGGTCGGCTCGCCGTGGAGCAACAACGTGACGGGCGCGTCGCGTGGTCCTTCGTCGAGATGATGGACACGCAGGCCCTGCCAATCGAGATGGTGCGGCGCGAAGCCAGGCCCGGCGAGATCGCGAAAACGCTCGTCGGGTGTCCGGACGAACGCGGGCGTCGTCATCGCGGGGACTCGTCCGCCGCCCCGCCGAACAGCTCCCGGTTCGCCCGCTGCAGGAACAGCAGGCCGATCGCGGCGTTGAAGAAGATGAAGAAGTTGTGCTGCACGAAGCCGAAGGTCGTCATCTCGCCTTCGTTGCCCGGGAACAGGATCACCCAGAGCGTGATCGCGACGGTCCGCATCGGCCCCGGCGTCGCTGCCCCGAAGAAGATGACGGGCAGGTAGCCCAGCATCTGTGCGTAGGTCGCCTCGACGCCGAAGAGACCGAGGGCGTGCTTGTAGACGAAGACCGCGGCGAGCAGCGCGGGCGAGCGCAGGGCGATGATCGTCAGGTAGTGACCGAATCCGGCTTCGCGGAAGCTCTTGAAGAGGGGGCGATCGCGCAGGGCGTTTCCGTCGCCGCTCGATCCCCCGAAGAGCGTGCCCCGGAAGTAGAGGACCCAGAGCACGAGGAAGACGAGGGCCGCGCCCGCGAGCCAGGGGATCAGCGAGAAGACCTCGGGCAGATCGTCGCCGCGCAGCCAGTAGCCCGCCGTCGCCCACGAGAGCAGGTAGTAGAACTCGCAGAACATGATGAAGATCATGCTCGAGCCGACTTCCCAGCCCGGGACGCCGTAGCGGCGGTTCAGGTAGAGGCCCATCGCTCCCTTGCCGACCTGCTCGTTCAGGATCGAGAGGATGTAGGAGGAGCCGCGGATCGGCAGGATGTCCGAATAACGAAGGGGCGTGTTGAACCAGGAGACGACGCGCCAGACGACGAGCGAGTCGACGAGGAAGAAGAACGCCGAATAGGGGATCATCAGCAGGAGCCAGCGGGACCCGGAGACTCGCGCGAAGATCGCGCCGAGATAGGTCGCGAGGTCGGTTCCCTCCCGCGCCGCGGCGCCGGAGACCTTCGAATAGAGGTAGCCGAAGCAGAGCAGCGTGATCGCCCAGGGCAGCAGCTGCTGCCAGGCTCGGGGCCGCCGGGGCCCGGCGGCCGACGTCTCCGTCGTCGGCGACGAGGGATCCACGGGGCGCTCGCCGGCTCCATCGGCAGTCATTTTCGGACGCTTTCTCCCGGCGCGAGGCTGGCCGGGCCGACGAAGTCGGCGAGGGTCGTGTCGAGGGGGGTCAGGGCGACGCCGAGCTTCTCGCAGAAGGGGCGGACGTCGACGCGGTCGTCGTGTTGCAGGACGTCGAACATCGCGCGCGTGATCGGCGGATTCGGGAGCACCGCCTCGAGCAGGCCGACGCCGAGGCGGGCGAGCCCGCGCGGCAGGGAGCGGATGCGGGGCTCGTTCTGCCAGTGGCGGGCGGCGCGCAGGACGAGATTGCGGTGGGACAGACATTCGGGGCCGCCGGCGTCGAGGACGAGGTTCCGGCCGCCTTCGACGGCCAGCGCCGCCATCACCGCGGCGCGTACGTCCCGGGCATCGATCGGCTGCTGGAGCGTTCGCCCACCGCCGACGAGGCGCAGGCTGCGCGCCCGGGCCTGGCGGCGGAGGGACGCGGAGGCCATGTCGTCTCCGCCGATCACCATCGGGACGCGCAGGACCGTCGCCGCCGCGCGCTCCTCGAGCAGCACCCGCTCGGCGCGCCCCTTCGACGCGAGACAGGGATTCGACGAGTCCGGTAGCGAGCCCAGGATCGAGAGGTAGACGATCCGCTCGACGCCGGTTCGGGAGGCCGCGAGGGCGAGGGCGTGGCAGGTGTTCTCGTGGGCGTCCACATAACGCGTGTCCCGCGTCTCCTTCAGGATGCCGACGAGATGGACGACGAAGCGCGCGCCGGCGAGGGGGCGCTCCATCTCGTGGGGGCTCGTGTAGTCGACGATCTCGATCGCCGGGGCCGGATCCAGGCCGAGGGCGCGGATCGAGTCCGCCGCGCGGGGGGAGCGGACGAGGGCACGGACGGCGTGGTGGCCCCGGGCGGCGAGATCCCGGAGCAGCGCGCGGCCGAGCTGGCCGTTCGCGCCCGTCACGACGATGGGGTCGGGGGGAAGCTGCACGCTCGGACGATAACCCGCACGGCGATCCGTGCGAGGCACCCCGGCGAAGCGAGGCAGGGGATGCTCGCCCGAGGCTGGCCCCGTCGGTGCGTGCCACCGACCGGGCGTCCGGCGCCTTGAGATAGGATCGTGACCCAGGCATTCGCACGGGAGGGCTGGAAGAGATGGCGATCGAGGCGACGGCGGTCGACGCGAAGTCGTTCGACGAGCTGACGAGTCGGCTCGCGATCCAGTGCCTGCTGGCGGACTACGCCGATGCGGTGAACCGGCGACGGTGGAGCGAGCTCTCGAGGCTCTTTCTCGAGGACGCGAAGATCGCGCTCCGGACCCTCCAGCGGCAACCGCTCGAGCTGACGGGCCCGGAGGCGCTCGGGCGCTTCATCGGCGAAGTCGTCGCGCGCTTCGACTTCTTCCAGTTCGTGCAGCTCAACGCGCGGCTCGAGCTCGGGCCGGACGGAGACTCGGCTCTGGGACGACTCTTCGTCTGCGAGTATCGCTGGGAGAAGTCGGCCGGGAAATGGACGCAGGTCTTCGGGGTCTACTGCGACCGCTATCGGCGGATCGACGGGCGCTGGTGGTTCGCGCAGCGCGCCTTCGATCCGCTCGTCGCGGCGGGGAACGACGGGTCCGTCGTCGATTTCCAGACGCCGATTCCGGCCTTTCTCGCAGGCGACGCCTGAGCGCCGCGAATCATGGCCCCGGCCCTCGTCAGCGTCCCTTGCCCGTCGTCTGCTCGCGGTACTGCGCCATGTGCGCGAGGACGTCGGGGGCGCGCTGGGCGAGGTTCTGGTTGCTGATTTCGAGGGCGAGGGCCGCGCCGAGGCTCGGCGCTTCGAGGTTGTGCCAGAGGACGTTCTTCGTGGAGAGCAGACCCGTCCGCGTGTAGCCGCAGAGGCGCTCGGCCCAGGTCATGGCCAGCGTCATCACGTCGCTCTCGGCGATTTCGGAAACGAGCCCGATGCGATGCGCCTCGGCGGCGTCGATGTCGCGACCGGTCAGGATGAGATCGAAGGCGCGGGCGCTGCCGAGCAGCCGCGGGAGCAGATAGGTGATGCCGATGTCGGTGCCCGACAGTCCGGTGCGGATGAACGCGGAGCAGAAGCGCGCGGACGGGGCCGCGATGCGGAGGTCGGCGGCGCAGGCGAGCGCGAGCCCGCCGCCGAAGGCCGCGCCGTTCACTGCGGCGATCAGGACCTGAGGCGTATCGCGCATGTGCACGGTCAGGTTGGACATGAAGGTCTGGGCGTCCATGCCGCTGTGGAAATGGCGATGCGAGCCGGGCTCGGGCGGCGTTCCGTAGTCCTTCAGGTCGAGGCCCGCACAGAAGCCGCGGCCCGCACCGGTCAGGATCGCGACCTTGCATTCGCGGTCGCTGCCGACGGCGTCGAGGGCGTCGTGCAGGTCGGCGACCATCTCGAAGTCGATGGCGTTGAGGCGATCGGGGCGATCGAGGGTGATCACCGCGATCGACGGGCTCGGATGGCTGAGCTTGACCCTGGGCATCGGAGGTCCTCCCTGCGCGGGCGTGCGGGCGACACGGCGCGCCCTGCGTCGGCGAGCGGCACACGGTAACCCGATCAGTGGATCTCCCGCTCCTCCAGGGAGAGGACCTCGGCGAGCTCCTGCGCATGCATCAGGAGCTGGTCGAGCAGCAGCGAGACGGGCGCGCTGAAGCGGAACCCGAGGAAGGCGCTCATCGAGAGCTGCATCAGGCCGTCCGCGAGGTCGGTCGCGACGCGCGCGTGCTGGATCGAGTCCCGGATCGAGACGAAGAAGGCCATCTGCTCGGGCTGCGCCTCGTCTTCGAGCAGCGTCGTCAGGGCGTGCAGTAGCGGCAGGAGCCGGGTCCGGGCGTGGGCGAGCGGGTCGAATTCCATCGGGGGTCTCCGGAGCCGGAAATCGCATCGGCTCGAGCCCCGAGCCTAGTCTCCGATTCGCCCCTCGACCGGTCCCGCGCGCTCGTGCCCGGATCGATCCCTTCATCCGGCCGATGGGGAACACGCCATCGCCCGAGAAAACGACCTGGAGCAGTGCGGCGCCGATGATCCTGCCGTTGCGACTGGCCCGGCTCGACGACGCGCGAGCCGATGTCGATCGGGCCCTCCGAGTCGGTCGTCCGTGCACCCTACGAGAGCGCGGTCGCGGCGATCGAGAGCGTGAGAAGGATCGAAGTGCGCTTTCTCATCATCTCGCCTCGATTGCTCGGATCGCATCCGCCCCAGCATCCATCTCTCGAAGAGCTG
>JBIPOQ010000050.1:0-12479 GCA_044379055.1 Myxococcota bacterium | reverse complement strand
CAGGCGATCCACCTCGCCGGCGAGCTCGAGGCCGTCGCCGCCGACGTGCGCGATCCCGTCGAGCTGCCGACCGGAGGGACCTTCTTCCGGCGCTGGGAGATCCGCGGCTGGCACGGCAAGACGAGCGTCCGGATCCGCTTCTCGTTCATCGACGGCTTCCCCGAGCATTACGTCCACGTCCGCGGCACCCACGGCAACGCCACCGTCGACTTCGAGAAGAACACCCACCTCGTCGAGGAACACACGCCGAACACCCTCGAGCTCGATCGCTTCGCGAACGTCCTCTCCGTCGCGGCGAGCGCCGCTCGACAGGCGATGACGACCCTCGGCCACGCCCTGCTCTCGAAGATGAAGCTCTCCGATCGCTCGAGCCCGTTCCAGTTCAGCATCTCGCGCGCGGTCGAGCGCTTCTACGCGACGCGACGCAGCGGGGTCGACGAGCGGCTCGCCCTCGCGATGGGGACTTCGGCAGTCGCCCTCGCCGAGCAGGTCGCTCTCGCCGCCGGTGCGGCGGCCGGTGCCGAGGCGAAGGCTCCGACCGCGTTGCCCGTCCCGACTGCGCAGCCGGCCGCGACGAACGAAGGCGTCTCGGGCGCGGCGAGTCCGCCACCGCCGGCGACGGTGCTCGTCATCGGCGGGACGGGATTCATCGGCCGCGCGTTGGTCCGACGGCTCGTCGCGAAGGGGCTCGGGGTCCGCGTCCTCGCCCGGGATCCGTCGGGCTGCGCACGGGAGTTCGCCGCGCTCGGCGTCGAGATCGAGCGCGGGGATTTCGGCGATCTCGCCGCCGTCGACCGGGCCCTCGCCGGCATCACCCACGTCTACCACCTCGCCCGCGGCGGCGGCCGGAGCTGGCGCGACTACGTCGCGAGCGACGTCGAGCCGACGCGGCGCCTCGCCGAGCGCTGCCTCGAGCGCGGCGTCGCGCGGTTCTTCTACGCGTCGTCGATCGCGATCTATTATGCGGGCCGCGGCGCCGCCCCGATCGACGAGGACACACCGCCCCATGCCGGCATGCTGCGCGCCAACCCCTACGCCCGCAGCAAGGTCGAGAACGAACGGAATCTCCTCGCCCTCCACCGCGATCGCGGCCTCGCCGTCGTCCTCTTCCGCCCGGGCGTCGTCGTCGGTCGCGGCGGCAGCCCGCAGCATTGGGGCGTCGCGGCCTGGGAGTACGGCTCGGTCTGTCGGCTCTGGGGCGACGGGACGGGGAGACCGCCGCTCGTGCTCGCCGAGGACGTGGCTGCCGCGATGGCGAGCGCCCTCGGCCGCCCGGGCCTCGAAGGCCGCGCCTACAACCTCTGCAGCCTTTCGACGCTGACGGCGAACGATTATCTCGACGCCTACGAGGCGCGGGCCGGGGTGAAGCTGAAGCGGATCCCGACGTCGTCCCATCGGCGGACCGCGGAGGCGTTCGTCAAGTACGCGATCAAGAAGCTGGCCCGCGATCGCCATGCGGCCCTCCCCTCGCACGCCGACTGGGAAGGCCGCAGCTTCGCCGCCGCCTTCGACTCGAGCCGTGCCCGCCGCGACCTCGGCTGGCAGCCCGTCGACGACGCACCGACCCTGATCCGAGAGGGGATCCACGCACCGGTGGACGAGCTCTTCGGATGAAGACAGAGGCCTGACACATGTCATTCCGCGTCGCCTTCGGAGCCGTCCTCGTCACGGCGGCGGTCCTGCTCAATCCCGGGCTCCTCGATCGCTTCGTGGTCCTCGACGGCACGATCCAGGACCGGGACCGCGTCGTCCTCGCCGAGCTCGCACTCGCCGCCGTCGGCTTCATCCTGATCGTCTGGGGACGGCGCGCGAGCGCCCGCGGACCGACTTCCCGGCGGACCCGGATCTTCGCCACCGCCGCCTTCGGCCTCGCGCTCGTGCTTTCCGTCGCGCTCGCCGAGCTCGCGCTGCGCACGGTCTTCGATCCATCCCTCGTGCTCGAGGGCGAGGAGTGGTCCGAGTACACCTGGCGGGCGCGACACGGACCGGGCGGCGAGCCGGTGCGCGAGGGCGCCTACGACTACGATCGTTACCACCCGCTGCTCGGCTGGGTCCCCGTCCCGGGCTATGCGAAGGGCGGGGTCCACACCAACGCCCTCGGCCTGCGCGGCCGACGGGAATACCCCTTCGAGCGGCGACCGGGTCTGCGCCGGGTCGTCTTCGTCGGCGACTCGTATACCTGGGGCGAGCAGACCTGGCAGGGCGAGATCCGCGACGAAGAGACCTTCGTCGCGCTCCTCGAGAAGGCGCTCCCCTGCACCGAGGCGATCAATCTCGGCGTCCACGGCTGGGGCACCGACCAGCAATACCTCTACCTGCGGGAGCTCGGCCTGCGCTTCCAGCCGGATCTGGTCGTGCTCGGCTTCTTCGAGCCCGACAGCGCGCGCAACGTCGTCGACTTCTTCGGCTACGCCAAGCCGCGCTTCGTCCTCGAGCAGGGCGAGCTCGTCCTGACGAACACCCCCGTGCCCGACGGCCCGGCGCTGCTCGCGACCCCCTTCGAGATGCCCCGCTCCTTCCTCTTCTCCCTGATCCGAAAGGGTTGGAACACCGTCCTCGACCGCACCCGCCTGCGCCCGATCGAGTCCCGCGAGGAGTGGCAGATCACCCGCGCGCTCTTCGAGGCCGCGAGGCGCGAGTCCGAAGCGGCGGGCGCGCGCTTCCTGCTGGTGGACATCCCCTTCCACGTCCGGGAGCACCCGACCCCGATCGCGCAAACGGCGGCGGACTGGGCCGCCGAGACCGGGACCGGATTCCTCGCGCTGCGGGAACATTTCGTGACCTTGCCGCGGTCTGAATGGGACACGCTGCACGACGGCCACTTCACGGTGAAGGGGCACGTCGAGACCGCCCGGGCCCTCATCGAGACCATCGAGCGGGATCGGCTCCTGCCGGACCTCGGTCCCTGTGGGGTCGAATGATCGATTCCAGCGCTGCGCGGAACGCTTCTCCCGGACGGGCTACTTGTAGGGCGCTCTGTACGCCGATCACAGACTCGAAGGCGCCGGTCACCGAAAGGTCTGCTGTCCGTCCGCGATGACGATTCGACCACCACATTCGAGCGCGTCTCCCAGCACGTGACTCGACGCTGAATCCAGGGGAGCCCCGAAACCATGACGAAGACGTCCACTCGAATGCCGTGTCGAGGCACGACCCGCCCTCGCCCGGCCGCACGCATGCGCGCGATCCTGGGCCTCGCGACCGTGCTCGCGGGGACCGCGGGCATCGCGGGAACGGCCCTCGCGCGCGATCCCTCGACCCTGCGCGATCTCGAGATCCCGGTCACGCGCGTGCCCGACTGGCATGCCGCCGACTACCTGCCGCTCAACACCTCGAGCTGGACGCGCGTCGACATCCCCTGCAACGGCGGCGACGGCTCGACCCTCCAGGCGCGCTTCGACGCCGCGACGCCGAACACGGTCCTCGTTCTGCCGGCGAACTGCCGGTTCCGGGTGCCGGGAACGCTGTTCCTCCGGCGCTCCAACGTCGTCCTGCGCGGTGCGAGCCGAACGACCTCGATCCTGGAATTCCAGGAGCTCGATCGCGAGATGCTGAACGTGATGATCCCGGCGTGGCCGCCGAACGAGCCCTTCGGCAACCCGCGCACCTGGACCGCGGGCTTCACGACCGGCACGCAGGTCCTCACGGTGGCGAACACGAGCGGCATGACGGCCGGCGGCTGGGTCCGCATGACCGCCAATACCGAGCCCGACTGGCACACCCAGGCCAAGAACCAGTACGCGGCGAAGCTGGTCTGCGTCGGTTCGACGGGCGGCGCCCAGTGCTCGGGACTCTCGGCCAACCAGATCCGGCTCGACCGCGGCCTGCCCTCGCCGTTCACCCAGGGCGGCCAGTTCGTCGAGCCGATGACGGGCCAGATCCTGCGCAACGTCGGCATCGAGAACGTGCGCTTCGAGCACTCGAACTGGGCCCGCATCGAGCAGTACCGCTCCTACGTGGAGTTCGAGGACTGCTACGAGTGCTGGGTCACCGACTCGATCTTCGGCAACGGCGGCAACAGCCACATCTCGACCAAGGACACGGCCCGCACCGTCTTCCGCGGCAACGACATGGGCATCAACCAGTGCACCGACGGCGGCGTGACCTGCCAGTGGAACAAGGGCGCGATCTACTTCAACCAGGGCACGGCGGACAACGTCTTCGAGAACAACACGCTGACCCAGTCGCCGTCGGGCCCGAACTCCCAGGGCGGCTCCGGCAACGTGATCGCCTACAACTTCATGCGCGCGGACAGCACGGTCGAATGCGAGCGCCACGTCTTCCTGCACGGCCAGGGCACGACGGCGACCCTCGCCGAGGGCAACGACGTCGACTGCATGATGCAGTGGGACTCGCATCGCGACGGTCAGGGCTACAACAACACCTTCTACCGCAACCGGCTCCGCGGCGTCGGCAACCGCGTGAGCGGCTACCAGCGCGGTCGCCTCGGCGGCGAGGACACGGGATCCCACATCCACCGCTTCATCACGGTGATCGGGAACCACGTCCACGAGCTGATGGGCAGCCCGCAGATGACCCGACGCGCGATCGACGAGTCGGCCGACGCGACCCATCGCCACGAGGACACCTGGGTGACCCACAACGTCGCCCGCCGCGAGATTCTCTTCGAGACGAGCGGCCAGCAGGTGCGCACGACGCAGTACGAGAACCACGTCCGGAACGATCCGAATCCGGGCTGGTCGAACTTCGATTTCCCGGCCTCGCTCTACCGGTCGGAGGCGCCGCCGTGGTGGTGTGCGGAGAGCGGGCCCTTCCCGAACATCGGTGCGCCGTCGGATCGGCTCGACAACTACTCGAAGCTCCCGGGCCAGATCCGGCTCGAGGGCGGGACCTGCACGACGCCGACGGGGACGACCAACCCGCTCCCGGCGCCGGTCTTCCTGGAGTAGTCGGACCGACATCCGCCGGACGGAACCCACCGCCCGCCCCGGGACGCGAGAGCGTGCCGCGGCGGGCGGTCGTGTTCCTGGGGTCGGAGAGCCGGGATCGGGGGCCGTCGGCCGGGGCCGGAAGGGGGCGCGACGCCCGCCGGCGTTCAGCGGGCCTGGCGGGCCCGGTCGAGCTCGACCGTCTGGAACAGTGCCGCCTCGAAGCGATCGACGGCGTCGTCCCAGGAATAACCCTCGACCGTGGCGAAGGCGCGGTCCGAGTACTGCTTCCACTCGGCCTCGCCCATGCGTGCGAAGCGGACGATCTCCCGCGCCATGTCCTCGGGGCTCTCCGGCTCGACGACGACGCCGCCCCCGTGCATGCGGATCAGCTCGGGCACCACGCCCGCCGGCGTCCCGATCACCGGCGTGCGACAGGCCATCGCCTCGAGCGGCGGCAGGCCGAAGCCCTCCCGCCGGCTCGCGAAGAGCCAGGCATCGCAGGCCGAGTACAGATGCCGCAGGTCCTGGGTCGCCGGCTGGAGATGGAACTCCATGCCTTCGGGCATGATCTCCGCGGGCTGCCGGGCGCCGTAGGTGACGAGGCGGAGATCCGGCACCTCGCGCCGGGCGCGCACGAAGGCCTCGAGCACGATGTCGTAGCCCTTGATGTAGCTCTCGCGGTAGAGGAACCCGACGGTCGGCACCGCCTGCTTGCCGCGGGGCTCGGCGAAGAAGTACTCGGTCTCGACCGAGCAGCGGACGACGGTGACGGGCTTCGTGCCGCCGTGCTCCTCGACCAGGGCGCCCAGCCATTCGGCGAGGGTGATGATGTGCATCGGGAGCTTCCAGGTCGGAATCAGATCCTCGAGCTCCATGCCGGGCGCGCCGTAGTCCTGCATGTAGTAGGCCTTCGCGCCCTTGCTCGGCGAGAGGCGGAAGACGGGCTCGGCGGTGCTCCAGAAGGTCGCGACGACGACGTCGGCGTCGGGGACGTCGGCATCCCGCACGGGGCGATAGCGCTCGAGCATGCGGTGCGGGACGTCGACGTGGTCGAAATGGCTCGGGCGATTGCGGTTGACCCGGAGCCATTGCCGCTTGCGGACCAGCGTCCGCAGCCGGGCCCGGAGCTTCGGCGGCGGCGTGCCCGAGGAGACGACGAAGACGTCGTGGCCCCGCTTCCGCAGGCGATCCGCGTAGAGCGCGATCACCTTGGCACCGCCCGACATGTCCGCGATTTCGAGGACGAACGTGATCTTCATCGGGCTCAGCGACCGTGCGAGACGAGCTCGAGATCCGCCTTCATCATCAGCTCCGCGAGCGCACCGAAGGTGATGCGCGGGACCCAGCCGAGCTTCTCGCGGGCCTTGCGCGGATCGCCGTGGAGCAGGTCGACCTCGGCCGGGCGGTAGAAGGCGGGATCGATGTCGACGACGACCTGGCCGGTCTTGCGATCGCGGCCGACCTCGTCGGCGCCGCTGCCCTCCCACTCGATCTCCATGCCGGCGACCGGGGCCGCCCGCTCGATGAACTCGCGCACGCTGTGCGTCTCGCCGGTCGCGACGACGTAGTCGTCGGATTCCGGCTGCTGGAGCATCAGCCACATCGCCTCGACGTAGTCCCGGGCGTGGCCCCAGTCGCGCTTGGCGTCGATGTTGCCGAGCGAGAGCCTCTGCTGGCGGCCGAGCTTCACGCGCGCGAGGCCGAGGGTGACCTTGCGGGTCACGAAGTTCTCGCCGCGGCGCTCGGACTCGTGGTTGAAGAGGATGCCGTTGCTCGCGTGCATCCCGTACGACTCGCGGTAGTTGCGCACGATCCAGTAGCCGTAGAGCTTCGCGACCGCGTAGGGCGAGCGGGGGTGGAAGGGCGTCTCCTCGTTCTGCGGGATCTCGTGGACCTTGCCGTAGAGCTCGGAGGTCGAGGCCTGGTAGAAGCGAGTATCGAGCTGGTTCGAGCGGATGCTCTCGAGCAGGCGCAGGACGCCGTTGCCGTCGACGTCGCAGGTGTACTCGGGCTGCTGGAACGAGACCGCGACGTGGGACTGGGCGGCGAGGTTGTAGACCTCGTCGGGCCGGGTCTTGGCGAGGATGCGGTTCAGGCTGCTCGAGTCGCCGAGATCGCCGTAGTCGAGCTCGTAGACCTGGCCGGCGCGGGCGGCCGCTTCCCGGGCGTCCTCGATGCGGCTGCGGTTGAACATCGAGGTCCGGCGGGCGATGCCGTGGACGTCGTAGCCCTTCTGGAGGAGGAGCTCCGCCAGATAGGATCCGTCCTGCCCGGTGATCCCGGTGATGACCGCCACTTTCCGCTTCATGCCACCCTTTCCTCGCGCATCGCCGGGCTCGGCCCGGACGCGCGGCCTACTCTACCGCTCGAAGGCCGACAGGCCCGGATTCCGGACGTCGGATTCCCGATTTCCGATTCCGAGGCCGGCTCCGAAGGCTTCTCGGCAGTCGTTCCGACACGCTTGATCCGAGATCAGCCCCGGCCACGCGGGCGCAGTCGATCGAGCGCGGGACCGAGCGTCCGCAGCAGGATGGGTGCCCAGCCGAGCCCCACCGGAGTCAAGGACGCCAGCAGCGGCCAGATCCCCCCGATCCCCTTCGGATCGACCTGCGTCCCGACCCATTGCCCAGCCCATTGCCCGGCCAGTGCCGTCACCGCGATCCCGAGCGTATACAGCGCGTCCTGGCCCAGGCCCGGCAGCCCCATGCGGCGCCCCCCGACCGCGAGCACCGCGTAGCGCGCCGCCTCCGAGAGCGAGAACCCGAGCACCGCGCCGACGAATCCCCCGAGCGTGTGGCCGATCGTCACGCCCGCGACGATCCCGACCACCTTGGCGAAGGAGGCCGCCGCGACCCAGCGGGCCCGGCCGGTCGCGAGGTGGGCCGCGCCGTAGGTCATCTCCAGCAGGTTGAGCCAGGTCCCGAGCGTCAGCGCCTGGACCATCCAGCCCGCCTCGCGGTAGCGGTCGTCGTAGAGGAGCTCGATCAGCGCCGGCCCGGCGGCGATCAGGGCGGCGCAGAGCACCCCGCCCCCGGCGAGGAATCCGCCGCGCATGCGCAGAAAGGCCGGGGCGAGCGCTCGGCCCTCGCGATGGACCGTGCTGTAGACCGGGAAGACGACGCGTCGCTCGATCACGCCGAAGAGCGTGGGCGGCATCATCGCGAGCATGGCCGCCGTGCTGTAGACGCCGAGCAGCTCGAGCGGGACGAGCTTCGCGAAGATGAGCCGATCGGACTGGCCGGCGAAGAAGGTCATGACCGTGCTGAGGAAGATCCAGCGACCGAAGCCGGCGAGCGCCCGGGCCGAAGGAACGTGCCAGTCGAAGCCGTCGCGGGGACCCGGGATCGCGAGGTGTCCGAGCAGCATCTTCGCGAGGGGGGTCACCAGCCCGCCCGCCGCCAGCGCCCAGTAGGTCGGCGAGACGAGGGCCCAGGCGATCATGGCGATCGCGCCGAGGATCTGGCTCGCGAGCTCGAGCAGCGTCAGGCGTTTCAGGTCGAGGCGGCGGCCGACGGTGAAGACCTTGGTCGAATTGAGGCCCTGGACCAGCGAGCTCGCGCCGACGACGACGACGATCGCAAAGAGCCGCGGCTCGTCGTAGAAGACGGCGAAGGGCCAGGCGAGGACCGTCGACAGGATCGTCAGGACGAGGCCGCGGACGGCCTGCATCGTGAAGGCGGTGTCGAGGAAGCGGCGATCCTCGCCCTTCTCGTTCTGGATGATCGAGGGCCCGATGCCGATGTCCGAGAAGAGCATCAGGCCCTGCATCAGGACGCCGGCGATCGCCATGAGGCCGAAGGCTTCCGGGAAGAGGAGCCGCGTCAGGACGAGATTGCTCCCGAGGCGGATGACCTGCGAGGCCCCGAAGCCCGCGAAGGACCAGACCGCCGCCTTCGAGGCGCGGGCGCCGAGGGAACGTTGCGGCGCGGGGCTCGCGCCGGGCGTGGCCGCGCTCGGGTTCGACGTCGCGCCGGCCTCGCTCATCGGATCGCTCGCCACGTCCCGGGTCCGCCGCGCCTAACGAAAACGCGGCGAGTCGAGAGCACGATCCGCGAGCCAGGCCTGATCGGCGGGGGTCCCGCCGAGCCAGTGGTCGATCAGATCGCCCCAGGGCGCCCCGATCATGTAGCGGGCGCAGACCTCCTCGGCATGGCTCGAGAGCGTCGCGTAGTAGGCCGGATCGTCGATCAGGCGCTCGATCGACTGGACCAGGGCGGGGACGTTGCCGGCCGGGAAGACGAGACAATCCTCGCCGTGGCGGACCCGGGTCCCGAACATCGGATGGTCGGAGACGACGAGCGGCGTGCGCGAGCAGAGCCCCTCGTAGATGACGTTCGGCATGCCTTCCGGATACTCGTGACGGCTGGGCACCAGGACGACGTCGCCTTCGTGCATCGTGCGGAGGACCTCGGGATGGATCAGCTTGCCGGCGAAGACGACGTTCGCCTCGACCCCGGCGTCGCGGGCATGGCGCTCGAATTGCGGGATCTCGCCAGCGCCGACGATCGTGAGCTGCGGCCGGCGACCGGCGCGCTTCAGCGCCGCCACGGCGTCGATGAGATCGCCGACGCCCTTCTCGACCCGGACCTGTCCGACGTAGACGAGGCGCGGCGCCGCGGGATCCGCGGCCTTCGTCTTGACCGGAAAATCGCTCGGCTTGACGACCGGCGGCCAGTCGAAGGGCACGATCTTGCTCGGCGGGACGCCGATCCGCTCGAGGTCGCGGGAGGCGTTGAGGTTGCGGTTCGTGACGACGCGGATCGCAGGGTGCTTGAGCTCGTGGGCGAGCAGCGCATAGCGGATGCGCGCCTTGATGCCGGGCACGCGGAAGCTGTCGGCGAGCAGCGGGAAGACGTCGATGCCGGCCTTGCGTGCCCGGCGGATCAGGGCCGTGATCGGGCTGTTCACGATCAGGTGGGTCGGCTTCGAAGCGAGCACGAGATCGCCGAGCTCGCGGGTCCGGGCCGTGCCGTCCGGCAGGCGATAGAGGAGACCGACCTGGCGGATGCCGTTGTCGAGGCGCTCCTCGGGGACGTCGGCGGAGATGCAGAGCTGCGTGATCTCCTCGACGTCCGGGCGCGCGGCGAGGGCGGCCACGAAATCGACGCTGTAGCGCTGGGCGAAGAAGTCCTCGCCGCCGCCGGCGCGAAAACGCTTGAAGGCCTCGGCGTAGTTTCCGACCTGGACGAACGTGATGCGCTTGCGGGTCATCCCCAGCCTATCGACCCGGTCGCAAGGGAGGTGAAGCCCGAAAACCCTTCCGGGGCGATTCACGGTCCGTCGTTCGGGGTCCGACGCGGCCGTGAACGGCCGCGTGCTCAGACGATACCGCCGTCGACGCGCACGAGGGTGCCCGTCGTATAGCTCGAAGCGGGGCTCGCGAGATAGAGCGCTGCCGTGACGATCTCGTGGGGCTCTCCCGCGCGGCGAAGCGCGTTGGGCATGCTTTCGCGCGCCTCCCGGGTCCAGGCCCGGGCGATGTCGGTGAGAAAGGGCCCCGGACAGAGCGTGTTCACGCGCACCTTCGGCCCGTACTCCGCCGCGAGCGAATGCCCCATGGCGTTGAGCGCCGCCTTCGCGCTCGCGTAGGGCACGACACCCGGCACCGCCATCAACGATCCCGACGAGGACACGTTGAGGATGACCCCGCCCTCGCCCTCGGCCATCCGCTGCGCGACCTGGCTCGCCAGCCGGAAGGGGCCCTTGAAGTTGAGGCCGACGACGCTGTCGAAGAGCGCCTCCGAAACCTCGTGGCTCCGCATCGCGGGGCCGCTGCCCGCGTTGTTGACGAGGATGTCGATCCGCCCGAATTCCCGGTAGACCGTCTCCAGGAGCGAGTCGATCGAGTCCCAGCGGCCGGCGTGGACCGGGACCGCGAGGGCCCGTCGCCCGAGCGCACGGACCGCCTCGGCGACGACCTCGCAGGCCTCGAGCTTCCGGCTCGCAACGACGATGTCGGCCCCGCGCTCGGCGAAGGCCATCACCATCTCGCGGCCGAGGCCCCGGCTCCCGCCCGTCACGAGCACGATCCTGCCCGTGAAGTCGAAGAGCGGGTCGATCGCACCCGGTGCCAACTAACGCACCAGCCCCTTGACCGACGCCGGCATGTCCTTCGCGACCCGGATGATCGGAATCCCGGTCTGGACGTTCGCCTGCATCTCGGCGATCGCGCGGGGCAGATCCTCGAACGGGTAGATCTCCCGGTGGATCGTCGGCTTGAAGACGCTGCCGTAGAGGGCAGTCGCCGCCTCGATGCCGGGGATCGTGTCGTAGTGCGTATGATCGAGGGTGAGCTGCTTCGTCGAGGCTCCGGCGGAGTTGTATTTCACCATCGTCCCGAGCTGCCAGCCGGCCGAGACGTTGACGCCCCCCCGCGCTGCGGCGGCGATGCCGGCCTCGAAGACGGGACCGCGCAGCAGATCGCAGACGACGTGCATGCCCTGCCCGCCCGTCAGCTTCTTGATCTCCACGCCGAAAGCCTTGACGTCGTCCTTGCCGGCGAAGCGGTTGAAGCGCTTCTGGTCGATGCCGACGATGCCCTGCGCTTCGAGAGCCTTGCGGCGCTCGGGGCTGCCCGAGCAGAAGAACGCGTTGTGGCCGCGGTGCTTCGCGAGCATGAGGAAGAGCTCGGACACGCCGCCACCGAAGCCCATCACGTTCATCGTCGCGAGCCGCTCTTCGGAGACCTTCACGCGGAAGATCCCCTCCGCCCGGCGCCAGAGGTGATAGGCCGTCGGCGCACGCAGCGGGAGCGCCGCGATCTCCCAGAGATCGAGGCCGCAGCCGAGCGGCGCCGGCACGATCTGCCAATCGCCGACGACGGCCTCCTCGGAGTACCAACCGATCGACTCGGGCTGGTCGTACGCCCAGATGCGCAGCGGATAACCGTAGGCGTCGGCTTCACCGAGGCAGTGGGTGAGGACGATGTCGCCGGACTTGAAGCGTACGACGTCGCGGCCGACCTCGGTGACTTCGCCGACGGCGGAGTTGCCGGGATAGATCTTCCCGCCGCGCATCTCGGCGATGTTGACCGTGTCGGCCGTCGCGGCGTGGGTCAGGTTGTGCTCCGCCGAGACGGCGAGAATGCGCAGTCGCACGTCCCGGGGGCCGACCGGCCGGAGCTCGAGCGTGTCGAGGGCGATCACGCGCGTGATGTCGATCTGATCGGGGGCGTCGTGGACGCGCTTTCGTTCGGCGGCGATGGCGTCTGCGGTGATGGAGTAGGCACGGGTCATGGGAGGGTCCTTTCAGGGGGCGAGATAGGTGTCGCCGAAAGCCGCCAGAAAATCGAGCATCTCGCTGCGGCCCGCGGTCGGCCGGTTGATCACGATCCAGGTGAATCCGACGTCGGCGAGGCGCGCGAAGGCCTCGCGATGACGGTCGGCCTCGCGGCGCGGATCGGCGATCGAGCCGTCGAGGTAGACCATCACGAAATCGAGGCCCGCGCCGCGGGCGCCCGCCTCGCGGCGGATCTCGGCGATCTGCGCCTTCGTGTTCTCCGGCGAGCCCGGCGGCGGCGTGCGCACGGTCTTGAAGAGCGCGTCGCCGACCTCGTCCGGCGCGATCATCGGCATCCAGCCCTGGGCC
>JBIPOQ010000453.1:0-3507 GCA_044379055.1 Myxococcota bacterium | reverse complement strand
CTCCTTCGTCTACGGAGCGCCCTGCCCGCTCGTCGTGCTCGCCGTTCGGGCGACCGGGGCGCGCTCGTCGAGCCGCTCCAGGATCAGATCCGCGATCTGATGGGCCGTCGCATCGAGCTCATCGGGCGCGCTCGGCATCAAATAGCCGACGAGAGTCGTCTCTTCGCGGGGATCGATCAGTCGGAATTCCACTTCGTGGCCCTCGTCATGAACACCGGCGACGAGGCCGACGACGAGATAGTCCGCCTTCGACGCCCGCCAGGTCTCGAACTCCACCTCCCCGAGGCGGGTCGGACGCGCCGGCAAATCCACGACCGGAACGGTCGCGTGGTGGCCGATCGACTCGAGATCGCCGCGGATGATCTCGGCGACGTCGTAGAGCGGAGTCGGAGTTCCCGAGGCGATCCCGAAAGGCACGACGGCGATCGAGATCGAATCCCCCTCTGCAGCCGCCTCGTCCGATGGCGCGGCGTCCAACCCGGAAGGCGTCGCACACGCCACGCAAAGGACGCAGAAGATCAAGAGAGTTCGCAGGTCGAAGTTCTTCACGATCGTTTCCTGGAGAGGTGGGCGGGACTGGAGAGATCCAGTCCCGCCCAACCAGTTCGATTTCTTGCTATTCAGGCTTGGACAGAGTCATCGTGGGCTTCGTGATGAAGTACTTCTTCGGAATGAATCCCGACACGACCTGGGTCCGGTCCACGACTTCGCTGTTGACGTAGTCGACGCCGAGGCTGGCCAGAGAGAAGGCCTTCGCCTCGGTCAGCCCCATGCGCTCCGTCAGGAACTTGATCGTCTCGATCGTCGCGTTCCGCATCGCCCGGTCGAGATCCCAATGGAATCCCATGAGGATGTAGCTGTCCTTGTTCTCGGCCCACGGCCATTCCTGGCCCGTGTTCTTGTGCAGGACGAATCGGAAGACGCCCGCCAGCGAATGCTCGAGCGCGGTGCCACTGACTTCGCCGTCGCCCTGGACCGAGTGGGTGTCGCCGAAGAAGAACTGCGCGCCCGACTGGAAGACCGGGAAATAGACCTTGGCGCCCTTGCGAAGAACATGGCTGTCGATGTTTCCGCCGAAGTTCCAGGGCTGCGTCGAGCTCTGGACCCCGGTCGCAGGGGGCGGCGAATCCTCGGTATTCCCGATGAACTGGCCCGTCGGCGGCGCGACGCCCATGACCCCGAAGAAGGGCCGCAGCGGAACCTGGATGTTGTCGTCGAAGAGCGCGACGTCGACGCCCTTCACCTTCGCGGTCCGGTACAGATGCTGGCGCACGTCCGGAAAGACGCCTGCCGGCGCTCCCGGCGGAACCGGCGGGATGTCCAGAGGGACGTCTCCCTCGCGGTAACCCGGATAGGTCGTGCTCAGCACTCCACCCTGCGGGGCCGTATTGTTGAGTCCGAAGGGAACGCGCTGGTAGACGTCCAGGATCTGGAGCTCGATCGTGTCGCCCGGCTCGGCCCCCTCGATGTAGATGGGCCCGGTCAGGATGTGGGGTCCATAACGGACCTTGGTCGGCAAGCTGTTCCAGAAGTCGATCGCATCCGGGAGCACCTCGTCGGGGGCGACGCCGAAGGCACCGAAGAACGTGACCGGATCGAAGGTTGCGTTCGTGGCGCCCGATTGATTGATGACGTCGACCCGGACGACATCGCCCGACTTGATGTCGAGCACCGAAGGGGAATCGATGATGAATCCGCCGAGATTCGTCGTCTCCGGTGTCGACAGAAGATGGTAGTTGACCTTGCCACTGCTCCTCGGCGTCGCCAGCCCCTGAGCGCCTGCCATCGGTGCCAGCAGGACCGTCGCCGTCGCGGCTGCGACTGCGACCTTTCGGATCCAGCCGGATCGCGCTTCGATTGGTTTCGACTCGTTCGAGATCCCTTGCATCTGCTCTTCTCCTTCTGCTCAGCCGTTGATCGAAGCGAATGTCACGCCGCGAACCGCTCGCTTGTGGATCCGACCTTGATCACTGCCCTCGCTTCGGTCATTGCATGGGCCGTGCCGTAACGGCCGCGAGGCTGAGGGGGCCGTTACGCCCGTCGAGAGAACCCGTCGTGGCGCTCGGCGAGACTCGATGAGCCCTGCACTCGGGCAATCGGAACGGTCGATGCCCGTTTGCTGAACAATGGCGACGAGACCCCCATCGAGATCGTCTCGAGTCCGATCATGCTCATGCGTGTTATTCCGCGCGCAGTCCTCCGATCGCGACGTCACGAAGCTCGTCGAATCGATCCGTATCCGGCAGAGAACCGGTCCCCACTCACTCGGTCGTGAACCTGAACACGACGGCCGTGTCCATCACGGCGCACTTCGGCGCCACGCCCGAGCAGAACGAATTCGCCATCCGCGGAATCCGCCCCGTGGTCGGTGGCTGCGCAGCAGGTACGGAAGCTTCTCCCGGAATCGACGTGCTCCGCGTGCAGAACGACGGCGATCGGCGCGCAACTCCGGTCGGGTCAAGCTTCCCGCGTCCGGCGCCGAAGATGGCCTCGAGGTACGTACGATGCTCCGAATCCGTGGCGGGCTCGGCTCGGTATGGGCCGGGGCACGAATGCTGCCTCGGATCGCCTTGCGCCCCCCGATGCTCCTGCGCTGGCTCGTGCGCGCCCACGCTGCGCAGGTCTTCACGCTGCTTTTCGCCGTCTTCGTCTGGGCTGGCCTCCCGAAGCTCACGGACGCCGTCGAACGCAGCCATCCTCCGATCACGACCACGAAGGCGGGCTTTCTCGGCCTTTTCGAGCGCCGCGAGCAGCGCCCCGACCCGCGGCTCGCGACGCGACTTCATCAGCTCCACGTCTCGACCTGGGCGGTCGGGATCACGACCATCGGACTGCTCCTGCTGGCCGCCGTACCGTCGAATCTCGCGGCGAACGGTCCCGCCGCTGGAGGGCATGCCCCCGCTCCGTCTCCCGGACCCGCCACGGCCGCTCGCCGCCCGCCGCCTGCATCGGACGACGACACCGGTACGATCTTCGCCCCCGTCACGGAGCCCGGACTCGACGGCCAGCCGCTCGCCAACCGATACCGCCGGCTCGAGGAGATCGGGCGGGGCGGCATGGGCGTGGTCCATCGCGCGGTCGATCTCAAGCTCGAGCGCGAGGTCGCACTGAAGTCCCTGCCCTTCCATGTCGGCGAGCGGCCGGAGATCACCCGCCGCTTCCGCCAGGAAGCGCAGCTGCTCGCGCGCCTCAGCCATCCCCATGTCGTGAACGTCTACGACCTCTTCGAGGCCGACACCCGCCTCTGGATGGCCCTCGAGCTCGTCCGCGGCGGAACCCTCGCGCAGGACATGGCGCGTTCGGGCGGCTCGATCCCCTTGCCCCGCGCCCTGAGGTTCGCCCGTCAGGTCGCGTCGGGCCTCGCCTATGCGCACGGACGGGGGATCGTTCATCGAGACGTGAAGCCTTCGAACGTGTTGCTGACGCTCGAGCCCGATCCGATCGCGAAGCTCAACGACTTCGGCATCGCCAAGCTGCTCGACGCGACGGCCCATACGCAGGTCGGGA
>JBIPOQ010000049.1:0-12496 GCA_044379055.1 Myxococcota bacterium | reverse complement strand
CTCGAGCGCAGCACCGCGAGCTCCGGCGCCATCGACCCCGCCCGGGTCGACGCGATCTTCCGGGCCGTTCATTCCGTCAAGGGCAGCAGCAGCTTCCTCGATCTCGCGAATCTCGTCGCCGTGGCGCACGAGGCCGAGTCTCTCCTCGATCTCTTCCGCAAGGGTCGCGCGACGCTCGAGTCGAGACACATCACCGTTCTCTGCCGCGTCGTCGATTTCGTCCTCGGCCTGCTCGATCAGGTGGAGGTTCAATTCAACGACCGGGGTCGGGAGGCGGAGGCCCAGGCGCTCGTCGCGTCGATCCGGGCCGAGATGGAGACGCAAGGCCCCGACGCGAATGCGGCGGACGAGGCGGCGGGCCAGGTCGACCCGGGAGAAGCGGGAGACGCGGAGCTCGCCGGTTCACCGAGCATTCCGCTCGAGTCGGCTCCGTTGCGCGAGGAGCCGGCCGCGAACGGGGATGGCGGCGATCGAAGGCGGAAGTCCGAGTCGGGCAGCATCCGCGTCGACCTCGACAAGCTCGACGCCCTGATGGATCTGGTCGGCGAGCTGATCCTCGCCGAGACGATGGTGACCCACAATCCGGATCTCGAGGGGCACCACTTCCCCGACTTCCAGCGGGCGAGCCTCCAGCTCAACCGCATCACGCGCTCGATCCAGGACGTGGCGATGAGCGTCCGGATGGTGCCCATCTCCGGGACGTTCCGGAAGATGCTCCGGCTGGTGCGGGACCTCGCCCAGAAGCAGGGCAAGGAGGTCGAGCTCAAGCTCGCGGGCGAGGGGACGGAGATCGACAAGACCGTCGTGGAGGCGATCGCCGATCCGCTGGTCCACATCGTGCGCAATGCGGTCGATCACGGCATCGAGACCCCGTCCGTCCGCGTCGCCGCCGGCAAGCCGGCGATCGGCCGCCTCCGCATGGAGGCGAGCCACGAAGGCGGCGAGATCCGCATCACGATCGTCGACGACGGGAAGGGACTCGATCGCGACGCGATCCTCGCGAAGGCTCGCGCCAAGGGGCTCGTCGATCCTTCGCGGAGCGAGGTCGGAGAGGCCGAGATCTTCGGCTTCATCTTCGCGCCGGGCTTCTCGACGGCAGCGCAGGTCTCGGACGTTTCCGGGCGGGGCGTGGGCATGGACGTCGTCCGCCGCAACATCGACAAGCTCGGGGGCCGCGTCGACGTCGCGAGCGTCTTCGGGCAGGGCACCACGATCCGCATCCGGCTGCCCCTGACCCTCGCCATCGTCGAGGGCATGCTCGTTCGCGTCGGCGCCTCCGTGTACACGATCCCGCTGCTGGCGATCCGCGAGTCCGTCACGATCAAGCCCGAGCAGGTGACGCGACCCGGCGGCCGTCAGGAGATGGCCAGCGTCCGCGGGCAGCTGCTGCCGATCCTCCGACTCCACGAGCTGCACGGGATTCCGTCCGCCGAGACGGTGCTCGAGAGCGGGATCCTCGTCGTCGTCGAGGAGCACAACCGCTGCTTCGCGATCTTCGTGGACGCGCTGATCGGACAACGCCAGACGGTGATCAAGGCACTGCCCGCCTATCTCGGGAGCCTGCCCGGGATCTCGGGCTGCTCGATCCTGGGAAACGGCGACATCAGCCTCATCCTCGACGTCAAGGCATTGCAGGGCGAGTGGGCTGCGGGGGCGGAGTCGTGAGTCGCAACGCGAAGGCGGGGGTCTGGGGCGCGGAGGGGCGCGCACGCGAGAGCGGCGAGACCTGGTCGCAGTACCTGACGTTCGTGATCGCGGACGAGGTGTACGGCATTCCGATCGAGACGGTGGCCGAGATCATCGGGCTTCAGCAGATCACGACGGTTCCGGATCGGCGTCCCTACGTGAAGGGCGTGATCAATCTGCGCGGGACCGTGATCCCGGTCATCGACGTGCGGGTCCGGCTCGCCATGGACCCGGTCCGGGTCGACGAACGGTCCTGCATCGTCGTCGTGCAGCTCGATCAGTCGCTCGTCGGCTTGCTCGTCGATCGCATCGCGGAGGTGATCGACGTGGTGTCGGGCGAGATCGAAACCGCGTCGCGGCGCCGCGTCGCGTTCATCGGGGAATCGATGGTGACGGGCTTCGTCCAGAAGGGAGGCGGCGTCCGGATCCTGATCGATCTGGTACGGCTGCTCGAGGACGGAGCCGTGGGCGCCGAAGGCGCGGCGGAGCGTGGGGCTTGAGGGATTTTCGACGCTCGTCGTCGGGTGACGACGCGGTCGTGGAGCGAGAGAGCGGGCAGGGAGAGGTCCTCGATATGAACGGGATGCGTGCGAGATTCGAGAAGATGGCGATCGGCAGGAAGCTTCTGCTGCTCGTCCTCGTGGTGGGCCTCGTGCCCCTCTGCCTCGGGTCGTTGTTCTCGTACCTCCAGGCGCACCAGGCCATGCGGGCCGGATCGGATGCGGTCGCCGGCGTGGTCGAGCAGGAAGCGCTGGGCGACATGGAGGCGATCCGCACGCTCAAGGCCGAGCAGCTCCGGCAGCTCTTCGATTCGATCGAGGGGCAGGTCGTCACGCTTTCGGCAGACCCCTCGGTCGTCGACGCCATGCGGGGGCTCCGGGGGGCGGTCGGACAGCTCCGGGGCGGCGCGCGGCTCGACGACGCGGAGCTCGCCCTCCGGCGCCAGGGCGTCGTGGGCTTCTGGCAGAACCAGTTCGGCGCCGAGCACCGCAAGCGAAGCGGCTCTGCGGACTCGGGCGTGGAGGGGCGAGCCGCCCTGCTCGATCCCGAGGCGCTGCTGCTCCAGCATGCCTTCGTCGCCGCGAATCCCTTTCCGATCGGGTCGAAAGCGATGCTCGATGCTTCGGCGGAAGCCTCGGAGTATGGGCGGATCCATGCGCGTATTCATCCGACGCTCCGGGGCTTCCTCGAGCGTTTCGCCTACTACGACGTCTTTCTCATCGACTCGCAGTCGGGACGGGTCGTCTACACGGTCGCCAAGGAGATCGATTTCGGGACGTCGTTGATCGACGGTCCGTTCGCCCAGACGAACCTGGCGAGGGTCTTCCACGAGGCGAATCGAGCGTCCGACCCCAATGCGGTCTCGATCGTCGACTTCGAGCCCTACGCGCCGAGCTATGGCGAGCCGGCGAGCTTCATCGCTTCGCCGATCTTCGACGGGAGCGAGCGGGTCGGCGTGCTCGCCTTCCAGCTCCCCCTCGCGCGGATCTCCGCCGTCATGTCGAGCCGGGCGGGTCTCGGTGAGACCGGCGATGCGTATCTCGTCGGCGCAGACGGACGGCTTCGATCGGATTCGCTGCGCGACCCGGTGAACCACGGCGTCATCGCCTCGTTCCGGAGCGCGAAGGGGGACATCGCCGAACGATCGGAGGTCGTCGCCGAGGCGCTCGCGGGGCGCTCGGGCAGCGCGGCGGCGAAGAACTTCCTCGGGGAGGACGTCCTGGCCGCCTACGAGCCCGTGGAGATCGCGGGACTTCGCTGGGCGATGGTGACCGAGATCGGACGGGAAGAGGTCCGAGGAGCGGTTCAGTCGGTGCTCGCGGAGACGGAGAAGGCGAGCGCGCTCGTCCCGCTCCTGATCGGTTTGATGGCGATCGGCGTCGGGCTCGTGGTGGCTTTCGTCGCGCGATACTTCGCGAAGAGCCTCTCGCGCCCGCTCGTCGACGTCATGGAGGCGACCCGTCAGGTCGCGGACGGCGATCTCGCCACGGCGGTCCCGGTCGACTCCGACGACGAGCTCGGACAGCTGGCCGCGGCGTTGAACGCCGCGACCACCCGGATCCGGGAGAGTCTCGTGACGAGTCGCGCGGACTGGAAGGTGCTGGGGGAGGAAGTGATCCAGTCGGCCCGGCTGCGGGCCTGCGTGGCGGGTCTCCCGTACAACGTCATGACCGTCAATCGGGATTTCCAGCTCGTCTACATGAATCCAGCCGCCGAGGCGAGCTTGCGAAAGCTCCAGGCCTATCTCCCGGTCCGGGTCGACGATCTGATGGGGACCTGCATCGACGTCTTCCACAAGGACCCGGCGCTCCAGCGACGCCTGCTGCAGGATCGGGGCCGGCTCCCGTACCTGGCCAAGTTCGAGCTCGGTCCGGAGAAGGTCGAGCTGACCGCAACCGCGGCCTTCGACGACGAGGGACGATTCCTCGGTGCGACCGCGGCCTGGGCGGTCGTGACCGAGCAGGCGCGGCGTCACGAGAGCGCCGAGATGCTGGCCACCGTGCTCTCGTCGATCGCGGCGGGCGCGGTGCCCCCGGCGATCGAGGCGGAGGTCGTGCCGGATCTCGTCCCGATGCGACAGAACCTCAACATGCTGATCGGCTCGATGAAGGGCATCACGCAGACCGCGAGTGCCCTCGGCGACGGGGACTTCACGGTCGACATCGATGTCCGCTCGTCCCAGGACGTCCTGCTGGCCGAGATCAAGAAGATGGTCGAGGGCCTCGCGCAGGCGCTGGGCGACATCCAGTCTTCGGTCTCCGAGGTCGCCATGGGCACGGCCCAGGTCTCGTCGACCGGCCAGAAGCTCTCCGAGAACGCGTCCCATTCCGCGGCCTCCCTCGAGCAGATCAGCTCGACGATGGAGCAGATGGCAGGACAGACCCGCCAGAATGCCGAGAACGCGGGCAAGGCAGTCTCGATCGCCTCGGCGGCGCGCTCCTCGGCGGAGAGCGGCGACGAGCAGATGAAGGCGATGGTCTCGGCCATGCGCGAGATCGACGAGTCGAGTCGCGACATCTCGAAGATCATCAAGGTGATCGACGAGATCGCCTTCCAGACGAACCTGCTCGCGCTCAACGCCGCCGTCGAGGCGGCGCGTGCGGGCGTGCATGGCAAGGGGTTCGCGGTCGTCGCCGAAGAGGTCCGCAATCTGGCCGAGCGCAGTGCCCAGGCGGCGAAGGAGACGACGGAGCTCATCGAGGGCTCGAGCCGGAAGGTCGCGCAGGGGCGATCCGTCGCGGAGAAGACGGCGGAGGCGCTCGTCCAGATCGTCGAGGCGATCGGGAACGCGACGGATCTCGTCTCCGAGATTGCCGTCGCGAGCCAGGAGCAGGCCGAGGGGATTTCGCAGGTCAACATCGGGTTGACGCAAGTCGACCGGGTCACGCAGGAGAACACCGCGAGCGCCGAGGAGCTCGCGGCCGCGGCCGAGACGCTCCGGAGTCGGGCCGAGGAGGTCCAGCACAACCTGTCGCGCTTCCGCCTGCCGGGCTCGGAGGAGGCGCGCGAGCGGCGACCGCGGACGGGGACGTCGGCCAAGGCCCGACCGCGCCGGATCGCGACGCCGCCCGTGACGGGAGGGGGTTGGGACGAGATCGCGGAGCAGGTCCAGCGCTCGCGCGTCGGCGGGCGCCGCGAGGATCCGGACGCCGAGGTCGGTCTCGATGCGGAAGAGTTCGGTCGGTACTGAGAGAAGGCTGGAGAGAACCGATGGCCAGCTTCGCTCTCGGGGAGGCGGAGTTCCGCAAGCTGCGGGACCTGATCCACCGGCGTTTCGGCATCGATCTGGGCCCCGAGAAGAAGGATCTCGTCGTGACCCGACTCCAGTCGGTGTTGAGACGGCGTGGTCTGCCGGATTTTCGCGCCTATCTCGAGTTCCTCGAGCGGAGCCCGGGAACGGCGGCGATGTTGGAGCTGATCGATCGGATCTCGACGAACCACACCTTCTTCCACCGCGAGCCGGCCCACTTCGACTTCTTCCGTCAGGAGGTCCTGCCCGACATCGTGGGCCGGGTGCGTGCTCCGGACGAGAAGGACCTGCGCGTCTGGTGTGCCGCCTCGTCGACCGGGGAGGAGCCCTACACGTTGATGATGACGATGCTCGACGTGCTCGGCGCGGACTACGGCAGCTGGAAGGCAGGCCTGCTCGCGACGGACCTCTCTTCGGACGTCCTCGCGCGCGCGGCGGAGGGGGTGTACGGGGAGGAGAACGTCTCCCGCCTGCCGCGGGCGCTCCGGGACGCCTACTTCGAGCGGGTCCCGGACGGGGGGTATCGGGTCTGTGCCCGCGTGCGGCGCGAGATCGTCTTCCGGCGACTCAACCTGATCCAGGACCGGTATCCGTTCAAGCGACCCTTCCACGTCATCTTCTGCCGCAACGTGATGATCTACTTCGACAGCGCGACGCGGAAATCCGTGAGCGACCGGCTCTACGACGTCACGCTCGAGGGCGGATACCTGTTCGTGGGCCACTCGGAGTCGCTCGATCGGGCGACCTGTCGGTTCGAGTTCGTCCGGCCGGGCGTCTATCGACGCGGAACGGCCTGGGGGGAGCGAAAGCGCTGAGATGGGATCACCGGTTCGCGTGTTGATCGTCGACGACTCCGCCGCCGTGCGGAAGATCGTTCAGTGGGGGCTCGAGCTCGATCCGGACATCGAGGTCGTGGGGAGCGCGGCGGACGCGTTCGTCGCGCGCGATCTGATCCTCGCGCTCTCGCCGGACGTCGTCACGCTCGACGTCGACATGCCGGGGATGGACGGCGTCGAGTTCCTGCGCCGGCTGCTGCCGATGCGCATGATCCCGGTCATCATGCTGAGCTCGCTGACGCAAGGCGGGACCCAGGCGGCGTTCGAGGCCATCGCGGCCGGTGCGGTCGATTTCGTGGCGAAGCCGACCTCGGACATCGCCGGGGGTCTGCCGGGGATGCTCGAGGACCTGCGCGAGAAGATCCACATGGCGTCGCGGGCGAACATGGGGGCCTGGCAGCGCTCGCGGGCCGAGGCCGCCGCCGGCGTGCTGCGGGTCCCGGTGCGGGCGAAGGCCGGGGGGCGACCGTCTCCCGTGGTCGCGATCGGGGCCTCGACGGGCGGACCGGACGCGATCGCTGCCGTCCTGCGCCGCTTTCCGGCGGACATGCCCGGCGTCGTGATCGTTCAGCACATGCCGGCGGAGTACACCCGGCGTTTCGCGGAGAGCCTCGACGCGCACTGCGCCATGCAGGTCCGGCAGGCGGAGCAGGGCGATCGGCTCGAGCCCGGCACGGCGTTGCTCGCCCCGGGCAACGAGCACCTGCGCGTGCGGCGCGGGGCGAACGGCTTCGACGTGCTGCTCGATCAGGGAGAGCGCGTGAGCGGCCATCGGCCTTCGGTCGACGTGCTGTTCGAGTCGGTGGCCCGCGCGGCGGGGGGCGATGCGGTCGGTGTGATCCTGACGGGGATGGGGCGGGACGGCGCCCGGGGGCTCCTCACGATGCGACAGGCCGGGGCGCGGACCCTCGCGCAGGACGAGGCGACCTCCGTCGTCTTCGGGATGCCGAAGGTCGCGGTCGAGCTGGGCGCGGTCGAGCGGGTCGCGCCGCTCGAAGAGATCGCCCCGCTCGCGATCGAGCGGCTGGGTTAGACGGCCGTGAAACAAAGAATCCTGGGAGTCGGGGACGTCGGGGCGACGAGCGAGCCGGGGGCTTCGCTCAAGACCTTCGCGCTCGGGTCGTGTGTCGCGGTGATCGTGCTCGACCCGAAGCGCAAGGCCATCGGGATGGCCCACATCGCCCTTCCACAATCGGATACGAATCCCACCCGGGCGCGCGAGAAGCCGGGTTATTTCGCGGATACCGGCATCGAGGAGCTGTTCTCCCGCATGGCGTCGCTCGGCTGTGATCCCAAGGGACGCGGCATGGTGGTCAAGTTGGCGGGGGGCGCGCGCGTGCTCGACATGGATGCGAGCTTCGACATCGGCCAGAAGAATGCGCTCGCCGTGAAGAAGCATCTCTGGCCGCTCGGCCTCGGGCCGGTCGCCGAGGACATCGGCGGAAGCCGGAGCCGGACGGTCGAGCTCGACGTCGATTCCGGTCGCGTGACGATTTCTTCCAGCACGGGCGAGACCTGGGGGCTTTGAGATGAAACGCGTGTTGGTGGTCGACGATTCGCGATCGGCTCGGATGATCTTCATCCGCTGTCTAAAGATCGTGGGATTCTCCGAGGCGGAGTTCATCGAGGCCGGCGACGGCCAGGAAGCGATCGAGGCGATCGAGAGCGTGGGTCCCGTCGACCTCGCGATCATCGATCTCAACATGCCGACGATGGACGGGTTCACGTTGCTCCGGCGCATCAAGAGCGATGCGCGATGCGGACATCTCCCGGTCGTGGTGGCGAGCAGCTTGATCAACGACGCCGTCCGACGCCGGCTCCGGGAGGAGGGCGCCCACGCGGTGGTGGAGAAGCCGATCTCGCCGATCTCGCTCAAGGCCGCCCTCGCGGGCATCGATGGAGGAGACGCGGATGCTGCAGACGACGCGACTCGCTGATTTTCTGGTTCGCGCGGTGGGGCAGACCTTCGAGGGGATGGCGTTCACCCAGGTCGTTCGGCGTCCGGAACGTCCGCGGTCGGAGGAAGACCGGCTGGAGAGCATCTGGGCGGAGGTCGACATGATCGTGCCGCCGATGGGCGCGGTGGTCCTGGTCGTCGACGCCCGCCTCGGACGAAGGCTCGAGCGGGTCGTGACCGGCGCCGAGGGTGGGGACGAGGTGGATCGGATCGAGGTGGTGGGCGAGCTCGTGAATGCGCTCGCGGGCTGCTGGGCCCGCATCCTGGCGCCCGAGGCGCTGGACGTCCGTCTCGGGCTGCCGAAGCTGGGCCGTGGCGATCGCGGACGGGACGCGATCCACGAGATCGCGGTCTACGAGACGGACGAGCAGGAGACGGTGCGGATCCTGTGCATCGAGTCGACGGTCTAGGCGAGCGGGGCAGGGCATGCAGCGCGTATCCAAGCGGGAGATCGAGCAGGCGCTCCGGGCGCTGGTCCCGCTCTCGAGCGCCGCGCAAGCCCTGATCGGCATCGCGAGCGATCCGAATCACAAGGCCAGTGAGCTGATCCGGGCCATCGAGCGAGACGCGCACCTCACGATCCGGGTGATCGAGATCGCGAATTCGTCGGCGTTCGCGCCGTCTTCGCCGATCGAGAGCGTCGATCGGGCGGTGCGGATGCTGGGCGAGCGGGCGGTCGTCGCCGCGGCGCTCGAGATCGGTGCGGAATGGCTTCATGCACCGATGCGCGGCTATGGCGCACAGGCGCGATTGTTCGAAGACGGGCTCAAGACCGCGGTCGCGGCGGCCCAGGTGGCGCGGCGCGTGAGGGAGGACGATCTCGCCCCGGTCGCCTACACGGCAGGCCTGCTTCACGACGTCGGCAAGGTCGTGCTCTCGGCGTTCCTCGAGCCGCGCCTGCAGGCGATGCTCGAAGCGCACGCCGCCGATCCGACCGGGGACTGGCTGGCGATCGAGCGATCGGTCGTCGGCACGACCCACTGCGAGGTCGGGGCCCAGGTCGCGCTCCAGTTCAAGCTTCCCGCCGCCCTCGGCGCGGCCATCGCCCACCACCACGATCCGAGCGCTGCCGAACCGAAACACCGTCGGCTCGTCGAAATCATCCACGTCGCGGACGTCGTCCAGGCCATGATGGGCGGGAGCGACTCCGTCGATGCGCTCGCCTACCGGCTCGATCCTGCGGTGCTGACGGCGCTCGAGCTCGACGACGAGACCTTCGGCGAGATCCTGATCGAGAGCGTCGTCGAGGCGGGCGTCCTGCTCGAGGCCGTCGGGCTCCGATCGCCGGACGTCGACCCGGGCGACGAAGGGACCGGCGTCGGCTGAACGCGGGTGGCTCCCGATCCGGCCGTCTGGGACCCCGCCCATCCCACCGGGGTGATCCAGATGGGCGAGCTCACGGCCCGTTCCTGGATCGTCGTCGGCACGCCGACCGGATCCGGTCGCCCGAGCCTCATCGCGTCGAAGCGACTCCAGCGACAGGTCGGTACCTGCAGGACACGGGCGTAATAGAGCGCGTGCTCTTCTTCGTCGTATTCCGGATCGCGCCAGCTCGCGACGAGCTCGCTCGCGCCGCCCGCGCTCGAGACGAGGCAGTCGGCGGGGTCGGGCGCGGGAGTCGAACGGGGACAGCGCCGTCGGGACGGGTCGGGCTCGTCACCGCCGGCACAGGCGACGTCGAAGACCTGCTCGGTCGACTCGCCCTTTCGGCGGGCGAGCTTGATGATCTGGAGCCGCTCGAGCGGGGCTTCGAGCGGATCCTGCTGGGCCGCGAGGATCAGCAGCGGGGAGCCCGCGCCGGGTCGCGCCGCGAGCTCTCCGCCCATCGCGACGCCCTTCGCGGGCACGAGCCCATCGAGATCGCCGCGGGCGTCGCCGGGCAAGAGCTCGAAGCCGGCGAGGAGGCGGAGGCGGATGCGGGGTCCGGAGGTCGCGAAGGTCTCCCGTCGGCGCAGCGCATCGAAGAGGGCGGCGCGGGTGTTCTCCGGGGCCCAGATTCCGGCCAGACCGGCGGCGCTCCAGAAGGTCGCGGTGTTGAGGGGGATCGACGGACCGACGCCGGCGACGCGCTTTCGATCGAGGCGTCGCTCGGGTGTCCCGTCGGCGAGGCCGAGCTTGCCGAAATAGTCGGACTCGACGACCGGGCTTGCCGAGTTGTGGCCATCGGACGATCCGACGAGGCCGACGGCGAAGGCATCGAAGCCCCGCGTCTCGCGCAGGGCGAGCCCCGTCGACAGGGCCTCGCGGACATAGCTTCCCGACTCGCGGCTGGTGCGATTCGGCGCCAGGGTCAGCCAGCGGACGACCTCGAAGTTTGCCCACTCGTCGTCGGGGGAGAGTCGCGGGGTGGTCTCGGATTGCCCCTTGATCTGGAACACCTCCGCGAGCGGCTCGTTGCGAAGGCGCTGCTCGGCCCAGGCGCCGTCGATCGCCCCGCCCGCGAAGCGGGTCGGTGCGAACATCAGGCCGTTGCTCCCGTTGGCGTTGTGCGGGATCGCGATCAAATCGTCCCCCTCGCTGCGGACGCGATCCATCCAGTGCCAGAGGTCTTCGGGGTTGCTCGAGTCGAAGGCCGAGAAGGGGCGAGGCGGCACCTTCGCGCCGCGGAAGATCACGTTGCGGTGGAGATTCTGGAAGTCGGGATTCGCGCTGTACTCGAAGCCGACGAAGGTCGTGAAGGTCCCGGGCCGGTCGTGGGCCTTCGCGATCTCGACGACCTCGCGCCAGGTCGCATCGAGCACGTCCGCGGCGACGAGGGCGGGAAAGGGCCGCCGCGCCTGGAGGCTCTGCCGGATCGTGCGTCCGGCGAGATCCGCGCCCCGCGCGTCGTCGCCGATCCAGTCCTGGATGAGGGGCTGGCGGTGCAGCGGATGCGCTCCGCGCAGCGCGGCATTCGCGACGCCGAGGTACTCGGCATGGTCCGTCACCGCGAGGAAATCGAGGGGCGGCCCGGCGAGCTCGATCCGGTAGCCCGCCGCATGCTCGATCGTTTCGCCGCGGGCGAAGCGATAGGCGTCGTCCGGTCCCGTGCGCACGCCCTGGTCGTAGGCGTCGAGGGACCAGCCGGTGTGGACATGGAGGTCGCCGAAGAAGGCCTCGCGCCGAGCGGCGGGCGGCGTGTCGGCCTTCTGCGGGTCGACGGTTGCGGGCGGGGGCGTCGCGTGGCGGGGCGTGTCCTTCGCCTCGTCGCGGCAGGCCCCGGCGAGGAGCGCCAGGACGACGAGGGCCGGGGCGAGGCCGCCGCCCCGGGCCCGCTTCGACCCGGGGCAGGGCTTCACCGCTCGGCTCGCGGCGCGCGGGTCGGGAGCCGGTGTTTCTGGACCTTGCCGCTCGCGGTGCGGGGCAGGGCTTCGGCGATCACGATCTCCCGCGGCTGCTTGAAGCGCGCGAGGCGTGTCCCGAGCCAGGTCTCGAGGGCCGCGAGATCGAGGGCGCGGCCGGGCTTCAGGACGACGTGCGCCCTGCCGACCTCGCCCCATTTCGCGTCCGGCATCGCGACCACCGCCGCCTCCTCGATGTCCGGATGCGCCGTCAGCACCGCCTCGATCTCCGCCGGATAGACGTTCTCGCCGCCCGAGATGTACATCTCCCGCGCGCGGCCGACGAGCGTGACGTCGAAGTCGGTGTCCCGGGTCGCGAGGTCGCCGGTGCGCAGCCATTCGCCGCGCAGCGTGTCGCGGGTCGCCTCGGGGCGCTGCCAGTAGCCGAGCATCGTGATCGGTCCGCGCACGACGAGCTCGCCGACGATTCCGGGCGAAACGTCGCGCCAGTCCTCGACCGGCCCGTCGATCGTCTCGGGATCGACGAGGCGGATCTCGGCATGGGGCAGGGGCTGCCCGACGCTGCCGGCCTTCTCGAGGGCGCGGTCGGCGGCGAGGCAGGTCAGGAGCGAGGTCTCGGTCTGGCCATAGCCCTGGATCAGGGCGAGGCCATGACGATGATAGTCGCGGATCAGCTCGGCCGGGGCGGCGGCGCCGGCGGTGAAGAAGAAGCGCAGTCGGCGCGAGCCCGATGGGTCGCGCGGCGGACGGTCGCCGGACCGGGCCTCGAGGACCTCGAGCAGGCGGCGATGTGCGGTCGGTACGGCGCCGAGGTAGGTGATCCCCTCGGTGTCGATGGCCCGCCAGACGCGCTCGGGATCGAAGCCCTCCTGGATCACGAGGCCCGCGCCGCAGGCGAGCGCCGGGAGCGCCAAGATCTGCAGACCGAGGGAGTGGAAGAGCGGGGCGACGACGAGCACGCGGTCGTCGCGGCGGATCGCGAAGG
>JBIPOQ010000452.1:0-3510 GCA_044379055.1 Myxococcota bacterium | reverse complement strand
CGGCGACTGCCTTCAAGCTGCTGGAGTCGGCCGTCCTCTCCGCCCGGCGCAGTCGATGACCGATCGAGTCGTCATCGAGCACATCGCGCCGGCTCGGCCGCGCGAGCTGGGCTGCCACCTCTTCATCCCCGACCGTGCGCGGTCCACGGGCGTTGCACCGCTCGTCGTCGCGGTCCATGGCATCTCGCTCAACGCCCGCGAGCAGGTCGAAAGCTTCGCCGCCCATGCCTCCGCGCGCGGCGCGGTCGTTCTCGCGCCCTGCTTCGATACGCCCGAGGACCGGGACTTTCAGCGCCTCGGCCGTCGCGGTCGGGGCCGTCGGGCGGATCTCGCGCTCGACGAAGTGATCGATCGCCTCTCGCGCGAAGCCGAGATCCGCTTCTCCCGGCGCTTCCTCTTCGGCTATTCGGGCGGGGGCCAGTTCGTCCATCGCTATCTCATGACCCACCCGGATCGGGTCGACGCCGCCGTAGTCGCGGCCGCCGGCTGGTACACGTTCCCCGACGCGAAGCTCGCCTATCCGATGGGGCTGCGGGTCGGCGGCGTGCTCCCGGGCGTGCAGATGGACCCGGCACGATTCCTCACCGTCCCCGTCCTGGCGATCGTCGGCAGCCTCGACGTCGAACGGGACGAGAGCGTCCGCACGACCACGAAGGTCGACGAGCGACAGGGCGGCAATCGCGTCGAGCGCGCCCGGCGATGGATCGACGCCATGCAGTCGGCCGCGCGAGGCCGCAGCATCCCGGCCCGGCACGAGCTCGTCGAGCTGCCCGCCGCCGGCCATTCCTTTCTCGAATGCGTCGAGCACGGCCTCGCCGACGCGACCTTCGACTTCTTCGATTCCATCGAAAAACCCCCGTGCGCTCGCACGGAATCCCACTCCCGATAGAACTGGAACCCAACGAGATGTTGTTTCGAGCCTGCCTCCTCGCCCTCGCCACGTCGCTCTTCGCGTCCGCGGCCCTGGCCGCCCGCGTCGAGATCCTGGAGGGCGAGAACTACGACCTGATCGCCTCGACCAGCCGCGGCCTCCGACTGCGATTCGAAGAGCCCGATATGCTCTTCCGCGTGGGAGGCCGTATCCATGCGGATGGAGCGTTCTTCGACGACGACGAGACGCAGCTCGGGACGGACGGTCGGCTGCGCCGCGCGAGGCTCTATCTGTCCGGTCGGATCGAAGACGTCTTCCGCTTCAAGATCGAACGGGAGTTCGCCCCGGAGCGAGGCGAGTTCCGCAACCTCTGGGTGCAGTACAAGCCGAATGGTCGGGTCGGGTTCAAGGTCGGCAATTTCGTCGCGCCGTTCGGTCTCGAGCAGGTTCAGTCCTCGAACTTCTCGACCTTCATGGAGCGCTCGATGTCGGGTACGCTCGCCCCGAGCTTCCAGACCGGTGCGCGGATCGATCTGAACGGCCGGCTCACCGATCGCAAGTCGCGCCATCGATGGACCTGGGCCCTCGCCGGCGGCTTCGAGCCGATGGGACAGCGCAGCGACGACAGCCACCGCTCCGAGCACTGGTCCGTCGTCACGCGAGCGACCTGGGCACCGATCGCCCGGCGACGGACGGTCGTCCATTTCGGCGGGGCGGGCGAGTTTCGCGACGTCCTGGGCGACGACACCTACTCCATCTCGACGCGAACCGAGTCGAGCCTCGGCCCGCGCATCCTCGATACCGGGACGCTCGCCGACGTCGACACCGTCGCGTCGGCCGGCGCGGAAGCGGCGGCGCTCTTCGGGCCGGTGCTCCTTCAGGGCGAGTACCACCACTCCTTCCTGCAGCGCACCGGCGGCCGCGACGACGTGTCCGTCGGCGGCGGATACGGACAGATCAGCTGGGTCGTGACGGGCGAGTCCCGGAACTACTCGCGGAGCACGGGCGTGTTCAGCGGCCTCGATCCGCGGAGCGACTGGGGCGCGGTCGAGCTGGCCGCGCGATTCTCGACCCTGGACCTCGAGGACGGCATCGTCGACGGCGGCGAGGCGACGAACGTCTCCGTCGGGGCGAACTGGTACATCCGCTCCAACCTGCGCCTGATGTTCAACTACGTTCGGGTCGACGGAAAGCAGGAGGATTCGGGTGCTTCGGACGATCCGCAGATCTTCCAGTTCCGCGCCCAGCTCCATTTCTGAGCCTCGGGACGATGCATCGTCGGGCCGACCGGAGTCGGGACACGATCGGGGAATGACGCGATGAGCATGCCGAAGGTCTACGCGGGACGGCGCCGTCGATTCGTCGGGCTGCTCGTCGCGAACGGCATCGCCCAGGCGACCGCCGGCTTCGGCCTCGCCATGGCCCTCCGAGAGCTCTTGCGATCGGCCGAATCCGGAACGATCGCGCTGCCCTGGCTCGGCGCGATGATCGTCCTCGGCCTCGTCGTCCTCGCGCTCCGGATCCGCGAGGCGAGCGACGCGGAGCTTCTCGGCCAGGACTACGTCATGCGGGTTCGGGTGCAGATCTTCGATCGGGTCGCCGTGCGCCCGGTGCATGCGGAACGGACCGGGCGATTCGGCGTCACGATCACGCGTCTGACCGGCGATCTCAATTCGCTGCGGAACTGGGTCAGCCTCGGGATCGCACGCTCGATCGTGTCGAGCATCAGCATCGTCGGTCTGCTCGCGGGCCTCTTCTATTTCAGCCGCGTCGCGGGTCTGGTGGTCTCGGGGGTCCTGCTGGTCTTCGGGCTCGGCGGCGCGATCGTCGCGCCCCGGCTCCGGCGCGAGGTAAAGGAGGCGCGACGTCGACGCGGACGCCTCTCGAACAACCTGAGCGAGAAGGTCCTGGCCGCCCGGGCCGTCTGGCAGCTGGGACGGCAGGACCACGAACGAAGCCGGATCCGTCGACACAGCCATCAGCTGCGCGACGTCCTCGTGCGGCGCGCCCGTTGGAGCGCGCTGCTGCGGGCATCGACCGAGATCGCCTGGCCCATCGCGATCGTCGCCCTGCTCGCGGGTCTCGTCGCGACGGCTCGACCCGCGTCGGAGATGGTCGTCGCCGTGTTGCTCGTCGGCATGATCGTGACGGCGATGGGCCAGATCGCCCGCGCGTTCGACCACCGCATCGCGTTCGAAGAGGGCCGGCGCCGGATCGGCGAGGCGCTCGCCGAGCCGCGGATTCGGGAGGCGCGCCGCGCGGTGCCGCTCCCCGGATCGGGGCCCCTCGAGCTCGAGCTCGACGACGTATCGGTCGTGCCCACGTTCGCGCGGCTCCGACTGCGGGCGGCGCCCGGCGAGCGGATCCTCGTCGTCGGACCGACGGGGTCGGGCAAGTCCGCGCTGCTCGCGCTCGCGGCGCGGATGCGTGATCCCGACGCGGGGGAGGTCCGGCTCGACGGGATTCCTGCGACGCGAATCGAGCTCGACGCGCTGCATGCGGCCGTCCAGCCGGTGAGTGCGGAGCTTCCCCTCTTGCGGGGGACGGTCGGCGACAACGTCGCCTACGCCGTCCCGGACGAGGATCCGGAGTGGTTGTCGCGCGTCGCCGAGGCCTGCGGCCTGACGAACGACCCGGCG
>JBIPOQ010000451.1:0-3512 GCA_044379055.1 Myxococcota bacterium | reverse complement strand
TCGGCCACGATGCAGCTCGCCGAGCTCGACGGCCGCTGGCGTCAGCTCGAGGACGCCGTCGCGACCCGCAATCGCCTGGCCTCGATCGACTCGGCGGTCGAGCCCCTGACCTGGGTCGTTCGCAAGATGGCCAGTGGCGTCCTGCGCTCCTCGACGGCCCCCCGGCCGACCCTCGATTTCGTCTGGGACGGAAAACGGCTCCACGAGCGCGTGCCCGGCAAGGACCGGGTCGAAGCGCGTCTGGTTGCTCCGGGCGCGCCGGCATTCACCGCGATCGATCCGCGCGGCGAAGCGTTCGAAGGCGTCTGGGACTGGACGCGCGAAGGACTTCGGCTGCGTTGGCGCCAGCATCAGGCCCACGGCACGAATCTCTATCGCCTGTCTCCGGACAAACGAACGCTCTCCGTCGACCACACGATCCAGGTCACCGCCCTCGATGGCCTGCGACCCATCGCCTATCGGTCGCATTTCGCGAAGGAAGCGCTGCCCGCCGTCGCGAGCGATGGCGCCCGGTCCGATCGCTGAGCTCGCAAGGTCGCCGCAAAGGGTGTTTTTCACCTCTCTGAAAAACACCGACGAGAACCGCCCGGCAACACTGGCCGGACGCCGGCCGAACCGCTAATAGCACGAGCGCTCGAAGAGCCGGACATTCGCACGAAATCGGTGACCCGAACTTCGGAGAGCGCGGCTCTCCCGGGCGCCTCGTCCACTCTTCGAACCGGCGGCTCACCCTGCCCCCCGCCCGGGGCCCACGGCACGATCACGGAGACAGAGAGACGCATGAGTCCGACCAAGAAGAAGGCGCCCGCCCCGAAGAAGGCCCCCGCGAAGAAGCCCGCGCCCAAGGCCGCAGCTGCGGCCAAGCCGAGCAAGTCCGCGAAGGCCGAGAAGCCCGCGCCGGCGAAGAAGCCGGCGGCGAAGCCCGCCGCGTCGACGACGAAGAAGTCCGCCGCACCGGCTCCGGCGACCAAGGCGTCCGAGAAGAAGACCGAGAAGCCGGCCGAGAAGGTCGTCGAGAAGACGGCAGCGAAGACCGCCGAGGTCGCGAGCGCGGCGAAGACCGCTGCCGCGAAGGCGGATGGCGCGAAGGCCGGAGCCGCGAAGGCGGCCGCGGCGGCACCGGCGACCAAGGCCAGCGAGGCGAAGACCCCTGCCCGACCCGAGCCTGCGGCGAAGGCCAAGGCGACGCCCGGCAAGAAGGGCGACGAAGAGGCCGGACCGGCGACGAAGCGCGCCAAGCCGCGCAAGCCCGTGACGCCCTCCGGACCGCGACACCCGAAGCTCGGCTTCCGCTGGTCCTGCTACCGCTGCAGCGCGAAGTTCTACGACCTCGGCAAGGACGAGCCGCTCTGCCCCAAGTGCGGTGCCGATCAGCGCGACCGGCCGGCCGACGAGCCGAGACACACGAATACGGAGACCGCGCGGCCCCGGGTCGTACGACCGATGGCGCAGCTGCTCGACGACGACGAGCCGGTGGCCCCGTTGGTCGAGGACGATCTCGGTCTCGACGACGTGGTGGAAGCCGGCGACATGTTCGAGGGGGATGGCGACATCACCCATCTCGAGCTCGACCCGGCCGAGCTCGCCGAGGACAACATCGAGGCGGGCGAGCCGGACGAGTTCTAGGCCGGAGGGCCGGGGCCGTTCAGAAGGTCGTCAAGCGCTTCAGATGGAGCGCCGCGCCGACGCCCAGGCCTGCGCGATGTTCGAGCTCGGCGTCGAGGGCGGCCTTCGTCGCCTCCTGCTCGGCGACCTCGCTCGCGGCATCCCGGATCGCGTCGCTGGCGCGGGCCGTCCGGTTGAACTGCACCACGTTTTCGCCGACCGATCCACGATCGCGCGCCGAGCGATGGCGATTGCCGCGGGCGCGCTCGAAGCGGGAGCGGCTCGCCGCGAGCTCCCCGGCCACCGCGTCGCGCAGCAGCTCCACCTCGCGGGTCGAATAGCCGGCGTAGGTCCGACCGCGCTCGCTGGCGACCTCGAGCTGATAGTTCCGGTGGTAGTTCCAGCCACCGACCCCCAGCAGCAGAAAGAGCAGCAGCGCGAGCGAGCCCGTCGCATTGCCGGCGATGCGGCGACGATCGTTCCGTTCTTCCATGGCGGCCTCCGCGCGGGATCCGAGGCAGCTCGGATCCGGGGCGTCATCGGCCGATCCCGGGAGCGGCTCAATCCCCGCCTTGCGAAATCGGCGTCGATTCCGCTGCCGGGGCCGGAGCGGGGGGCGAGGTCGCGGCCGGCGGCAGCGCGGCGTAGATCGCACGATACGCCTCGACGCTCCGAAGCACCCGCTTCACGTAGCTCTGGGTCTCCGCATAGGGAATCGCCTCGACCCACTCGTCGTCCGGCCGGCCGTCGCCCGGCGCCCAGTCGACGACGACGTGGGGCCCCGCGTTGTAGCTCGCGATCGCCGCCGAGAGCCGCTTCGGGAAACGCCGACCGAGCTCGCCGAGGTAGGACGATCCGAGCGTGATGTTGGTCTCCGGATCGAAGAGATCGTCCGGATGGAACGAGGCTCGACCGACCCGCGCGGCCAGGCGGGCCCCCGTCTCCCGCATGATCTGCAGCAGCCCCCGCGCGCCCACCGGCGACATGATCTTCGGCCGGTAGCCGCTCTCCTCGCGCATGATCGAGTAGACGAGCTCCGGATGGACGCTTCCCGGCGATTGCGTGGCCGACGAGACGAGCTCCGCGTAGGCGTAGGGCCAGGCGAGCTTCCAGACCTCCTCGCGACCGGCGATCGGCCCCCGGGCGAGCTCGAGCTCGTAGGCCTCGACGACCAGACGCTGGGCGGTGTGATAGTCGCCGGCAGTCGACAGCAGGCGCGACAGCTCGAGGCGATCTTCGAGGCCGCCGGCGAGCCGCACGAGGCGGCCCGTCTCCGAGGCGCCCTCGTCGTGCAGACCTGCGGCGATCAGGATCCGCACCCGCGCGAGCCCGCTCGAGGTCAAGCGGCGGCGACCGGCGGACATCGAACGCGGCTTCGCCGAGACCGGCACCGCTCCGGTCTCGTCGGCGACGAGCGCCTTCGATCGCCAGCCGTAGTACGAGAGCGGATAGTCCCGCGCCAGGGCCGCGAAGGCGCGAGCCGCCTCTTCGCCCTCCCCCGCCTGCGCGAGCGCCCGTGCGCGCCAGTACTCGGGCTTCAAGCGTCCGATGGGATCGGTCGTCGCGCGGGCCAGCGTCTCGAAACGCTCGACGGCGTCGGCGTATCGGCGATGGCGATAGTCGGACCAGCCGAGCTTCCAGAGCGCGGTGCGCGAGAGCTCGCCCTGGCGCGGCTCGTCCGCGAGCCAGACGAGATGGACGCGCGCCTCGTCCTCGCGCTGGCGTCCCTCGAGCAGGCTCGCGGCGAAGAATCGGGCGTCGGACTGGTTCGGACCGGGCTTGCGGGCCAGCGCTTCGAAGGCGGTGATCGCCTCGGGCACCCGATCGGCCCGGGCGAGCGAGCGCGCGCGCCAGATCGGGATGTCGCCGGTCTGCGGCAGCGCTTCGAAGGCCTTCAGGGCCTCCGG
>JBIPOQ010000048.1:0-12533 GCA_044379055.1 Myxococcota bacterium | reverse complement strand
GCCATCGACATCTCAACCCCCCTGTCGGAGATCGACGCCAACACCTCTGCCCTCGGCATCAACGCGCAGGCGTCGGTCTTCGCGACCCAGGCGAACCAGCAGCTGCGCAAGGACCGGCTCGGCGCCGAAGACGTCCTGCTCTCCCCGGACCTCGGCGACATCGGCTCCGCCTCGTTCTCCCGCATGGAGGAGGCGATCGAAGCGGGCCGGCGAGCCGCGCGCGCGGCCGCGGACCAGCTCGCGCGTCATTCCGTCTCCGAGGCGGAATACGCCGCCTGGCGCAGCGCCCATCGGCGCGCGGCGCCGACCCTGCCGGTCATCGACGAGATCCGGATCGAGAATCAATCCCTGCTCGCCGATTCGTTGATCCGCGCCCGGGTCCGCGCGCGCGAAGGATCGACCCTCGATCTCGACATCCTGAAGAGCGATCTCGAGCGACTCTTCGGCCTCGACGCCTTCCAGCGCGTCGATTTCGATCTCCGCCACGAGGCCGACCGAACGATCCTCGTCTACCAGCTCGTTCCCCGACTGCGCGGCCGGAACCATTTCCGTCTCGGCCTCAACCTCGAGACGGATTTCGGCAACGACGCCGGCTACAACGTCGGCGTCAACCACGTCCTGCTGCCGATGAACCGCTTCGGCGGCGAGCTGCGCAACTACGTCCAGCTCGGCGATACCTACGTCGTCTCGAGCGAGATGTACCAGCCGCTCGATCCCACCGACACGCTCTTCGTCCTCTCCCAGGTCCGCTACCAGCGCGAGAGCATCGACATCTACTCCGACCGGGACCGACTCGCGCGCTACGACGTCGACTCGATCGGCGCTGGAATCGACCTCGGCATCGGCCTCGGGCGCTTCGCGCGGATCCGCGGCGGAATCGGCTACCAGAATGGAAAGGGGGACCGCCACACCGGTGATCCTGCGGCGTTCTCCGACAGCCATTTCAAGGGCGGCTTCTATCAGGCCACCTTCGAATTCGATTCGCTCGACAACACGCGCTTCCCGAACGACGGCAGCATCGTGCTCGTCCAGGGGCAGTTCCTGCGGAAGGAGCTCGGCTTCGACGACTCCGTCGAGACCCTGATCGTCCGCGCTTCCAGCTTCCGCACCTTCTGGCGCAACACGATCGGCCTCACGCTCAACTACGACACCTCCTTCGGAAGCTCGGGGGAGGTCGAGCTGCAGAACGCCGTCGGCGGCTTCGGTCGCCTCTCGGGCTTCGAGCGCAACTCGATCCTCGGACCTCACACGGGCATCGCCCGCTTGACCACGTACCGGCGGATCGCTTCGCCGGCGATCTTCGCCTGGGAGTTCCCGGTCTACGCCGGCGCGCAGTTCGAGGCCGGAGACGCCTGGCAGAAGCGCAACGACATCGAGAACGAGATGCGCTACTCCGCGGGGCCATTCTTCGGCGTGGATACCCCGCTCGGCCCCCTCTACCTCGCCTACGCCTACGGCGAGGGCGGGGAGAACCAGGGGTATCTGTTCCTCGGACAGAGCTTCTGACGCACCGGCGCGAGATACGATCCAGCGCCGATCAATCTGCGGCCGCGGACCGCCCTGCGCGTCGTCCGAAGAAGCTCCCGTCGCCGAGCGACATGCCGCTGCTGTAGCCCTGCTTCGCGACGCCGGAGGTCGTGCGACCCGCGGCGTAGAGCCCCGGCACGGGCTCGCCCGACGCAGCGAGTACCCGACCGTTCGCGTCGATCCGGAGACCGCCGAGGGTGAACGCCGTGAAGAAGGGCTGCTCGGCGCGCAGGTCGATGGCGGCGAAGGGCGGCTTCGCGAGGGGCGCGAGCCATTCGGGAAGCTTGTGGAAGAGCGGATCCTCGCCCGCGGCGGCATGCTCGTTGTAGTAGGCCACCGTCGCCTGGAGCACGCCCTTCGGAAAGCCGACCTCCGCCTCGAGCTCCTCGATGGTCTCGCCGACGCCGGCGAGCTCGATCGGGAAGTGCGAAGGCCGCTCGAAGCAGGCGTCGTCGACGATGTGGTAGGCCCTCCCCTCCTGATGGAGGAGGATGGTCTCCCCGGCGCGCCCGAAATACACGTCCTCGTTCAGGAAGCGCTGGCCGTGGCGGTTGACGAAGATGCCGGCGCGCAGCCGGTTCGGCGGGAAGATCGCCATGCTGACGTCGCCGGCGTCCATCCGGATCGCCTCGCCCCCCGCGGCGAGGCCGAGGCGGATGCCGAGCCCGTCGTCGGTCTCCGTCCCGACCTTCGAGCCGCAGCGCAGCAGCGCCGGCGCATAGCGCTCGAGCATCGCGTCGTTGTAGATGAAGCCCCCGGCCGTGAGGATCACGCCCTTTCGGGCGCGGACGATCCGTTCGCCCTCGAGCGTCGACAGGACGGCGCCGACGACGCGCCCGTCCCGCTCGAGGACGAGCTGGTCGCAGCGGCTCTGATAGGCGGTCCCGATCCCCGCCGCGAGGGCCTTGCCGACGAGGCAGTTCATCAGCAGCGCGCCCTTGTCGCGGATCGAGCGCGGCGCGTGGCCGCGGGGAGCGGGACGGGCGATCTCGTTGAAGGGGTGGACGTGCTCGCTGCCCGAGTAGGTCAGGCCGTCGTCGGTCGTGAACGGCTCGTGGTTGCCCGGGAAATAGCTCGCGCGATAGGGAACGCCTTGTCTCACGACCCAGTCGAAATGCTCGACGCTGCCCTCGCAGTAGGGCGCGATCAGCGCCTCGTCGGGGGCAGGGCCGCAGGCGGCCATCATGTAGCGGAACATGTTCTCGGCGGAGTCCTCGTAGCCGAGCGCCTTCTGGAGCGCCGTGCCGCCGCCGAGATAGAGGAAGCCCCCGGAGTTGATCGAGGTCCCTCCCGGCCCGCCCGAGCGCTCGACGACGAGGACGCGCGCACCGGCCGCGGCCGCCTCGATCGCAGCGCAGGCCCCGGCACACCCGAATCCGACGACGAGCACGTCGCACTCGAGATCGAAGCGACCGACGTCCCGTGCGTCGCGGCGAAGAACCTCTCCCTGGCCCATGCAATCCCCCGAACGAGTCCGAGCACGCGCTCGACTCCGACCCAACGTACCCGACGCCAGCGAGGCGCGCGCGGCCTCCCGGCGACCGGCGACCGATTCCGCCGCGTCTCGCCCCGGCCGACGATCGGCCGCTGACAGCGACCGACGTGCGTGCCATGCTGATTCTTCGTCTCCGACCGTGCCCGGCCTCGCGAATTCCGCCGCGAATCCTCCGACCATCCGCCGAAGAGGGATCCCATGAGCAGCGCCGCCGACGACCGCTTCGCGATCATCGCCGTCCTCGACCGCTATTCCGAGTGCCTCGACGGCCGCGACTGGGCGGGTCTCGCCGACGTGTTCACGGACGACGTCGAGATGGACTTCGAGGCCTGGACCCAGAAGGGCCTCGAGCCGGTGCGGCAGACGATCCGCTCCTACCTCGACGGCTGCGGCCCGTCGCAACACCTGCTCGGCAACTACCGCATCGAGCTCGCCGGCGACCGGGCCTCGAGCCGCTGCTATTGCCGCGTGATGCATTTCGGCAAGGGCGTCCACACCGGCAAGACCTACGAGACCTGGATCGAGTACGCCGACGAGCTGGTGCGCACCGCGCGGGGCTGGCGCAGCGCGCGCCGCACCGGCCGCGCCTGGATGCACCAGGGCGATCCCTCCCTGCTGGGACCGGGGTGAGCGCGATGAAGACGACGAACGATCCGCGAAGCGATGCGGCGACGGCCGTCGGCGCCCCGCCGCTGATGTCGATCGAGGAGGCCGACCGGAGGCTGAAGGCGCCGGGCAGCCCCTTCGAGCTCGCCCGCGAGGAGGTCCTCGGCGAGTCGATGTGGGTCTACAAGAACCGCGCGCGCTCGCTGCGCGAGCTGCTCGCCGGCTCCGCGGCCCACGGCGACAAGGACTACCTCGTCTTCTCCGACGGGCGGCGCTGGACCTATCGCGAGCATCTGCGCGACGTCGCGTCCGTCGCGGCGGCCCTGCAGAGCCGTCACGGCATCGGCCCCGGCGACCGCGTCGCGATCCTCTCCGCCAACACGCCCGAGTGGATCCTGACCTACTGGGCGACGGTCTCGCTCGGCGCCGTCGTGATCGCGATGAACGGTTGGTGGGCCGAGGACGAGATCCGCTACGGCCTCGAGCTTTCGCATCCGAAGCTCGTCTTCGCCGATCGCAAGCGGATGGAGCGCCTCGCGAAGGTCGCGGACGGCGTACCGACCCTCGGCTTCGAGGACGATTTCGAGCCGCTCCGACGACATGCGCCCGGGGCGGCGCTGCCGACGCATCCGATCGCCGAAGACGATCCCTGCCTATTGCTCTTCACGTCGGGCACGACCGGACGGCCGAAGGGCGCCCTCGTGAGCCACCGGACCCTCGTCGCCTTCACGACCTCGAGCTTCTACATCGCCGCCCGCCGCGCCCTCGTCGAGCCGGCGGTCGGGGGCCCGCCCGGCGCCGTCCTCGCGCCCTTTCCGCTGTTCCACCTCTCGGGCTCGATGGGCAGCACGACCGCGAGCCTCGCAGGCGGGGCCACGACCGTCTGGCCGATGGGTCGCTTCGATCCCGCCGAGACGATCGCGCTGACCCTGCGCGAGGGCGTGACGAGCTGGAGCGGGGCGACGACCCACATCTTCCGCCTCGTCGACCATCCCGAGCTCTCGAAGCTCGAGACGAGCCGATTCACGCAGGTCGGCATCGGCGGCTCGGCGACGACCCCCGAGCTGATCCGCACGGTCTCCGAACGCTTCCCCCATCTCGCCCACGCGATCGGCTCGGGCTACGGCTCGAGCGAGACCGGCGGGCTCGTGTCCTACGCCCACGGCTTCATGCTGCGCGAAGCCGCCAACTGCGTGGGACCGCCGCTTCCGACCGTGGAGATCGAAATCCTCGATGACGAGGGTCGCAAGCTCCCCGACGGCAAGAACGGCCACATCTGGGTGCGCAGCCCGATGGTCATGCTCGAGTACCTGAACAATCCCAAGGCGAACGCCGAGTCGTTCCGGCCCGGTCGCTGGGTCGACACCGGCGACCTCGGCCATCTCCGCGGGGGTCGCCTCCACATCGAGTCACGGCTGCGCGACATGATCATCCGCGGCGGCGAGAACGTGTACCCCGCGGAGATCGAGAACCAGATCGAGATGCATCCCGACGTCGCGGAGGTCGCCGTCTACGGGGTCCCCGACCGCGAGCTCGGCCAGCGCGTGAAGGCCGTCGTCGTGCCCCATCCGGAGGCCTGGCCCGATGCCGAGGCGATCCGCGCCTTCGCCGCCGAGCGGCTCGCCTACTACAAGGTCCCGGAGCTCGTCGAGGTCCGGCGCGAGCCCCTGCCTCGCAACGCGACCGGCAAGGTCATGAAGCACGTCCTCTCGGGCGAGGGCCAGAACACCTTCCTCGAGGACTGAGGTCGAGGCCCGAGCTGCGAGGTGCGCGTGTCGGATCGAGCGGGCGAGGACGAAGGGCGCGGCGGCAACCTTCCGGGCGGAGCGAGCCGCCAGGATCGCTCGCCGCGCGAGCGCGAGATCCAGCGCCTGTTGATGCTCGCGCTCCCCCGCCTGAAGCGCCTCGAGGCCGGGGGCCGAGAGCTCGTCCGGCGACTGCGCCGAGCGCCCCACGAGGTCGAGCTGTTCCACCAGGTCGACGATCCGTACAGCCAGCTCGCCCTGAGCGCGATTCCGCTCCTCGCGGAACGGTATGCCGTTCGATTCCGCTTCCACCTCGTGTCGTCCGCCGACCGCCTCCATGCCCCCGAGCCCGAGCGACTCGCCGCGTGGGCCCGGCGCGACTGCGCGGCGATCGCGCCGCATTATGGTCTCGCCTTTCCCACCGACGCGCCCCGTCCCGAGGCGGAGGCCGTCCGACGGGTCGAACGTTGGCTCGCGGCCCGACTCGAACGCTCGAGCTTCGTCGAGGACGCGATCGCGGCCGGACGGACGCTCTGGGCCCGTTCCCCCGAGAGCCAGGCCTCGCGCGACCGCATCGAGCTCGATCTGCGCGAGGGTCGGGCCGCCTCGCAGAGCGAGACCGAACGCGTCCTCGCCGAAGGCAACGCGCTGCGAACCAAGCGGCGGCATTATTCGGGCGGAATGTTCTGGCATGCCGGCGATTGGTATTGGGGCGTCGATCGACTCCACCACCTCGAACGCCGGCTGATCGCCCTCGGCGCCTCCCGGCGCGGCGCGTCCGCCGACGATCTCTGCTTTCCCCGGCCGGCCCTCGACCCCGGCCTCGTGCGCGACGACGGGCGCCTCGGCCTCGAGATCTTCCCGTCGCTCCGCTCGCCCTATACGGCCATGATCTTCGAGAAGAGCCTCGCCCTCGCCCGGGAGGCGGGAGTCCCCGTCGTGCTGCGGCCGGTGATGCCGATGGTGATGCGCGGGGTGCCGGCGCCGGCGGCGAAGGGCGTCTACATCATGCTCGACGCGAAGCGTGAAGCCGATGCGCTCGGCGTGCCCTTCGGAAACATGTACGACCCGATCGGGCAGGCGGTGCTGCGGGGGTTCTCGCTCTGGCCCTTCGCGCGCTCGCAGGGTCGAGAGGCCGAGTACATCGCCGTCTTCCTGCGCGCGGCGTTCGTCCTCGGCCGACCGACGGGCACGGACGCCGGCCTGCGCCAGGTCGTCGAGTCGGCGGGTCTTTCGTGGAACGAGGCCCTGCCGTACGTCGACTCGACGGATTTCCAGGAAGAGCTCGAGGCCAATCGTCGGATCCTCTACGACGAGCTCGGCCTCTGGGGCGTGCCGAGCTATCGCCTGCGCGGGCCGGTGGGCGAGCCCGACCTCTGTGTCTGGGGCCAGGACCGGCTCTGGCTCGTCGCCGCGGAGATCCGCCGGCGGCTCGCAGGTTAGGCGAGGTTCAGCGCCGCTTCCGGATCAGGATCTCCTGGGCGACGGTCGCGAGATGGACCCCGTCGCGGGAGAAGATCCGGCCGATGCCGAGCCCCCGCGCGCCGGCGACCCCGGAGCCCTGGAAATCGTGGAGCACCCACTCGTCGAAGCGTCCGCGCCGGTGGAACCAGATCGCGTGATCGAGGCTCGCGCCGACGAACGCGGCGTCGTAGGCCGTCGGCGTGTCCGGGACGCCCGCGCGCAGCGGATGGGCCTGGTTCGCCGCCTCGGTCGGAACGTCGTCCGAGGCGTAGGCGAGCGCGCAGGCCTGCATCGCCGGGTCGAGCGTCCGCATTCCCGCGACGCGCAGCCAGTAGGCGGCACGGCCGTTCGCGAGCTCGATGGGCTTGCGCTGGAGGATCGGCCCCCAGTCGACGGACGGCAGCGCGTCGGGCGCCGGGAGCCCGGCCGGGAGCGACGCGACCTGCACGTCGACCTCCGTCTGCGACTCGTCGAGCTGGAAGGACGCCGAGAGCTGCATGATCGTCGCCCCGGACTGGCTCGCTTCGACGTTGCGAAGGGAGAAGGAGCCTCCGTCGCGCACGCGGGTCACCGCATAACGGATCGGGAGCTCCGAATCGCCGCCGCGGACGAAATGGACGTGGAGCGAGTGGACGAAGCGTTCGGGGGCCACGGTCTTCGTCGCCGCGCGCAGGGCCTGGGCGACGACCTGGCCGCCGTAGACGCGGCCCCAGGGATAGCTCGGGCTGCGGCCGACGAAGACGTCGCTGCCGGCGTCGTCGAGCTGCATCAGGGACTCGAAATCGGGGATGTCGAAGGGCATACGGGGCGGCACGATAGCGTCGCCCGGCGGCGGCCGAAGGGCCGGATGCGGATGCCGAAATCGGCCCCGCGCGCTATCCGAGGGACATCGGACGAGCGGGCTCGGCGCGGTCGATGAGGAGGAGCGATGGCCTGGGACACGATCGTGATCGGCGCGGGCTCGGCGGGCTGCGTGCTCGCCGCGCGCCTCTCGGAGGCGCCGGATCAGCGCGTGCTGCTGCTCGAGGCCGGCCCCGACTTCGATCCCCGGGCGCTCCCCGAACAGGTCGAGTTTCTCGGCCGCGGCTATCAATGGCCCATCGAGTGGGGCGAGCAGGTCGAGTCGTGCGACGGTCGACGCCTGCCCTATTTCCGCGGACGCGGCGTCGGCGGCTCCTCGGCGATCAACGGGGGCGTCGCGATGCGGGCCGAGCCCGCGGATTTCGCGGCGTGGCCGAGCGGCTGGGGCTGGGACGACATGCTGCCCTGGTTCCGCGCGCTCGAGACGGACCTCGACTTCGGCGACGCGCCGTGGCACGGCGACGCGGGCCCGATCCGCATCGTCCGCTGGCCCGAGGCGGAATGGGATCCCGTCCAGCAAGCCTTCGTCGAGGCCTGCCAGAAGACCGGCATCCCGTTCTGTCCCGATCAGAACGCGCCCGACACGACGGGCGTCGGTCCGATTCCGATGAATCGCGACGGCAAGCGCCGCCTGTCGGCCGGACTGACCCATCTCGCGCCCGCCCGCGGTCGGACGAATCTCTCGATCCGCGGCGACGCCCGCGTCGATCGCGTCGAGCTCGCGAGCGGTCGGGTCACGGGCGTCTTGCTCGAGGGCGGCGAGCGCCTCGCGGCATCGCGCGTCGTCGTGTCGGCCGGCGTGCTCCACAGCCCGCTCCTGCTCGCACGCTCCGGCATCGGCGCCGCCGACGCGCTGCGCGCCCTCGGCATCCCCGTCGTGGTCGATGCGCCCGCGGTCGGCGCCCACTGGACGGACCACATGGTCATCCAGCTCTCCACGCCGATCGCGAGCCACTGGATCCGGCCCGGCGCCCGCGGCATCCAGAATCTCGCCCGCATGACCGCCGCGGGGAGCCCGTTCTCGAACGACCTGCAGATCACGCCCTGGGCCGAAAAGAAGCCCGACGGCACCTATCACCTCAACCTCAGCATCTCGCTCCAGCAGCCGATCGGCGAGTCGCGGATCGCCCTCGCCGGGCGGGACGTCGAGACTCGCGGCCGCTTCGACTGGCTCTTTCCCGGCGAGGCGGAGAACGTCGCGCGGCTGCGCTTCGGCTTCCGCCGGGCCTGCGAGCTGTTCGAGACGATGGGCGTCTCGACGGCGCCCGAAGCCCTCGCGCCGCTGGCCCGCATGCGCGACGTCGAGATCGATCGCTGGATCGCCGCGCATCACGGTGCCTTCTACCACGGCGTCGGGACCTGCCGCATGGGCGACGACCCGAAGAGCGTGACGGATCCGAGCGGCGCCGTGCGCGGCGTCGAAGGCCTGTACGTCGTCGACGCCTCCTCGATCCCGCGTGTCACCCGCAGCAACACGCACATCGTCACCGTCGCCCTCGCCGAGCGCGCCGCGGCGCGTCTCGCGGGGCGCGAGACCGCTTCCGGAAGGGTCGCCTGATGCGCGCCCCCGCCTACGCTCAGGACCCGAGCGAGATCCTCACGTCCGAGGTGATCGCGGATCCGCAGCCGTTCTACGCGAAGCTCCGCAAGACCCGACCGCTCTGCCGCATCGGCGAGTCCGGCGCCCACCTCGTGCTGTCCTGGGCCCTCGTCGAAGAGGCCCTCGACCGCGAGGCGGATTTCTCCGCCAACCTGACGGGCGTCGTGATTCGCGGTGCGAATGGCCATCCCGCGATCTTCGACATGCGCGGGACGGGCGCGATCCAGGTCATCGCGACCGCCGACGAGCCGGACCACGGGGTCCACCGCGGCCTGCTCCAGCCGCGCCTCTCCCCTGCCCGCATCGAACGCATGGAGCCTCGGATCCGCGGCTGGGTCGATGGCTCCCTCGCGCCCTGGCTCGCGGCCGGGGGCGGCGACTTCGCGCCGATCGCCGAGCGGATTCCCGCCCTCGCGATCGCGCATCTGCTCGGGCTGCCCGAGCGCGACGTCGAGCGCTTCCGGACCTGGGCCATGATGGGCGGCGACATGCTCGCGGGCGACGCCGATCTCGAGCGATTGCGCTTTCTCGGCGCCGAGACGGCGCGCATGTTCGCCTACCTCGGGGAACACCTCGACCGGGCCGATCCGAAGACCGCCGACTCGCCCGATGGCACCCTGATGGCCGCCCTCGCCCGCGGCGTCGCCGACGGGCACATCGGTCGCGAGACGGCCGTCGGCATCTCCTCCGTCCTGTTCGGGGCGGCCGGCGAGTCGACGGCGGCGCTGATCGGCTCCTGCCTCCTGCGCCTCGCGCAGGACCCCGAGGTCGCCGACCGCCTGCGCACGACGTCCGGGCTGATCCCGCGCTTCGTCGAAGAGGTCGTCCGTCTCGAGCCGCCCTTCAACTTCCACTACCGCGTCGTGAAGCGGGCCTGTCGGCTCGGCGGCTACGACCTCGAGCCCGAGGATCGGCTGATGCTGTCCTGGGCCTCGGCGAATCGCGACGAAAGCGTCTTCGAAGCGCCGGACGAGCTGCGTCTCGATCGGCGCTTTCCGAAGAACCACGTGGGCTTCGGACGCGGCGCGCATTTCTGCATCGGGGCCCATCTCGCCCGGCTCGAGGCCCGGCTCGTCGTCGAGGCCGTGCTGTCCCGGACGGCCGGGATCGCGCTCGACCCGTCGATGCCCGTGGTCCACGCCCGCAGCATCTTCGTCCGGCGCCCGGAGCGGCTGCCGCTGCGCCTCTCGACCGCGACGACCTAACGCGACCGCCCGTTTCGCCAGGTCGCGAAGAGCAGGGTCATCAAGCCCAGCATCAGCTCGTCGAGGAACGGGATCGCGTCGGGCACCACGAGATCGAGGACGAGTACCGCTCCCGAAAGCAGCAGCAGATGCGGGAATCGCAGGCTTGCGCCGTAACGACCGAGCAGGGCCAGCGCGATCCGGCGAAGCCAACCCATGGCCCATTCCTCCCGGCGCGCGACGGCTCGCGCCCCGCCGTGTGGACGACGCGAGACGGCCGGCGCTAGTTCCCGAGCAGCCGACCGAGCCCTTCCTCGACGAGATCCTTCGCCGCCTCGCGCTCGAGCTCCCGCTGCGAGGGGGCGTCGGCGCTTCCCTCGTCCGTCGCATCGGCCGCGGGATCGCCCCCGGCCGGCGCGTCCGCGCCCGTCGCCGGATCGCCATCCCGCTTCTTCTTGTTCTTCTTCTTGCCGAAGATCGCGTCCGTGAGCTTCTTGGCCGCCTTCTCCTTCAGCTCGTCGGTCGCGACGTCCCGGGCGTGGGACGAGAGGGCTCCGAGGTCGGGGCGCAGGAAGGGCGCCGAGAGCTTCCCTCCGAGCCGGAGCGGCAGGACGACGACGTCGCCGTCGGCGAGCAGCGGGGCGAACCGATCGGCCTTCTTCAGGATCTTCTTCGAGAGCTCGGGGGAGAATCGGATCCGGCCGTCGCCGTCGAGGAGGCCGTCGAGACCGAGGGCGCCGCTCGCGGCGATCCCGAAATCCTTCGCCGCGATCTGCAGATCGTCCGCGCGCACGCGCCCCTCCTCGAGCTCGAGCGCGAGCCGCAACAGGTCGAACGGCGTGCGATCGCCCCTCAAGGCCTCCGGCGCCGCCTCGCGCAGGGAGCTCGCGAGGAACTGACCGACGCCCGGATCGCCGACCAGCCGGGTCGTCAGGGCATTCAGCACGTTGACGCCTTCGAGCGCTCCGTCTCCGACCTCGAGCTTCACGTGGCCGGCGAGGGTGCGCGACAGGGTCTCCCAGTCGAGGCTCCGCCCGGCGAGGTCGATCTCGCCGTCGAGCTTGCCCGAGACGAGGCCCAGGGGAACGCCGAGCAGGACGTGGGCGAGCTCGTCGGAGTCGAGCGCATGGAGCTTCAGGTCGAGATCGAAGGGCGATCGCCCCGGCGAGCCGAAAGCGACGCTCCCCTTCATCTCGATTTCGCCGCCGGCGAGGCCGAGGGTGAGACGCTCGATCAGGAGCTTCGAGCCGCGATGGACGAGCTGGCCGTCGATCTTCTCGAGATCGAATCCAGCGAGCCGGGCCTTGCCGGTATGCAGCTCGATCGGACGGCCGGACTTCCCGGCATCGGCCGGAAGGCCGAGCGTGAGATCGAGGTCGTCGAGGCGCTCGCGGTCGCCGCCCTCCGAGAGATCGACGCCGACCAGGCGCGGAAAAAAGGAAGGGCTCTCGAGATGGAGCTCGCCTTCGCCGGTCGAGCGATCCCGGATCGCGAGCGACCCGGAGAGCGCGCTCGCGAGGGACGCGTCTCCGTCGGTCGGCCGCACGGTGCCCGAGAAATCGAGCGCGAGCGGGCCCTCGCCCATCAGGTTCGTGCCCGAGCTCGCGAAGTCCTCGATCGTGAGGGCGAGGCCGTCCTTCGCCGTCCGGTCGGCATAGACGATCGTCCCGTCCTCGATCTCGAGCGCGCCGACGACGAGGGCCATCGACGGCGTCTCCGCGTCCGGCTGCGGCGCCTCGGACTTCGCCCCGGACTCGCCGAGCGTCGAGAAGTTGTAGCCCCGGCTCGTCTCGACCAGCTGGATCGTCGGCCGCACGAGGCGCACGCCGCGCACCTCGATCCGCCGCTGCAGCGCCGGCCAGAGCGCGACCTCGACGAAGGCCGAATCGAGCGCCAGGAAGTCGGCCTTCCCGAAGCGCGGATCCTCGGCGACGCGCAGCCCGTCGATCCGGATCGCGAGCCCGCTCGAGAAGGCGACCGACGCCGTCTCGAAGGCGACGGTCCGCCCCGCCGCCTCGCTCGCGAGCCCCGCAATCCGGTCCCGGTTCTGC
>JBIPOQ010000450.1:0-3524 GCA_044379055.1 Myxococcota bacterium | reverse complement strand
AGGTCGTCACGGGGCTGGTCGGGATCACGCTGCGGAGCGCCGACCCCGAGCGCCTCGCACGGCGCTGGTCGGAGGTCCTGGGTCGGCCGATCGAAGCCGACCTGCGCATCGTGCTCGATCGCGGGGCGATCGCCTTCCGCCCCTTCGCCGCGGGCGAGACGCACGAGGGCCTCGCGACGATCCGCCTCTCGGCGAGCGATCCGGCGAGACGCGGCGAGTCGTTCACGCTCGCCGGCGTTCGGATCGAGCTCGTCTAGAGCGGGCGGATCGGCGTCGTGCCGCGGCCGGGCGCCTGCTAGTCGCGTCGCAGGATCGTCCCGGTCCCGAGGCCGCCGCCGCAGCACATCGTGACGAGCGCGTGCTCCTTGTTCGTGCGTTCGAGCTCGTGGAGCGCCTTCGTCAGCAGGATCACGCCGGTGCCGCCGAGCGGATGGCCGAGGGCGATGGCGCCGCCGTTCGGGTTCACGGTCTCGGGATCCGGCCGGAGCTCGCGCTCCCAGGCGAGCACGACGGAAGCGAACGCTTCGTTGATCTCGGTGACGTCGATGTCGCCGATCGCGAGGCCCGTGTCCTTCAGGAGCTTCTGCGTCGCGGCGATCGGGCCCGTCAGCATCAGGACGGGATCGGAGCCGACGAGACCGCTCGCGACGATCGTGGCGCGGGGGCGCAGGCCGAGGGCGCGGGCCTTCTCGCGCGTCATCAGCAGCACGGCGGCGGCGCCGTCCGAGATCTGGGATGAGGTCCCGGCGCTGTGGACCCCGTTCGGGAGGTTCGTCTTCAGGCCGGCGAGCGCCTCGAGCGTCGTCGCGCGCAGGCCGCCGTCGCGCTCGACCCGTTGCGTCTCCTTCGTCGGCTTGCCGTCGACGATGCCGGTCGGCGCGTCGATCGGGACGATCTGGGAATCGAAGCGCCGCTCGTTCCAGGCCTTCGCGGCGCGCTCCTGGGAGCGCAGGCCGAAGGCGTCGGTCTCGTCTCGCGAGATGCCCCATTGCTTCGCGATCCGCTCGGCGCCCTCGAACTGGGAGGTCAGCTCGTGGTGCTCCCAGTAGCTCTTGTTGACGGGCTTGCCGACGAAGGGGTCGCGGGGGATCGTCGAGCCCATCGGGACCTGGCTCATCAGCTCGACGCCGCAGCCGATCGCGACGTCGACGACGCCCGAAGCGACCAGCGCGTAGGCGAGATTCGTCGCCTGCTGCGACGAGCCGCACTGCGCGTCGACCGTCGTCGCCGCGACCTCGATCGGCAGCCCCTGCGCGAGCCAGGCATTGCGGGTCACGTTCATCGTCTGCATGCCGACCTGTCCGACGCAGCCGCCGACGACCTGGCCGACCTCGCGCGGATCGAGACCGGCGCGGCGCAGGACCTCGCTCTGGACCCGGCCGAGCAGATCGATCGAGTGCATCGCGGCGAGCTGGCCTCCGCGTTTGCCGAGGGGGCTGCGGACGGCTTCGACGATCACGACTTCGCGGGCCATGGGAATCCTCCAGACGAGCCGGTCGGTCGGGGACCGGGTTCGAGAACGCTAGGCCGGGGCCCCGGGCCGGGCAACGCGAGGAAGCGGACTGACAGGTCCGTTCGCGGCGGACTCCCCGGTGTCACACGGGGCGGAGGGCAGCGGGGGCGCCGCGCTCGGCCGAGCGGCCGCGTTCAGCGGATCGGGCGCTTCTTCTCGACGGTCGCCGCGTCGAAGGCGTTCCAGGAGAGCTTGCCGTCGACGGGCTCGCGCGGGGGCACGCCGTGCTTCCCGACCGGCCAGCCGATCGGGATCAGGACCGCCGAGGGGATCTCGGGCGGCAGGCCCAGCATGCGATCGCACTCTTCGCCGAAGGCGCGGTGCAGCGTCGTGAACGAGGCGCCGAGGCCGACGGCGCGACAGGCGAGCAGCACGTTCTGGGCGCAGGGGTAGAGGGCCTGGAGCTGGGGCTCGTCGCGCCGCAGCCAGCCGGCAATGAAGAGCAGGACCGGCGCCTCGTGGAGATGCTCGGCGAGATGCAGCGCGGCCTCCATGTTGCGGCGCAGATGCGCCGGGAAGCCCTCGCGCTTCGCGCGCTCGAGGGGCTCGCGGATGTAGCTCTGGAAGATCGGCCGGTAGCGATCGGCGACCCAGCGGCGCTTCTCGGCGTCGTCGACGGCGACGAAGACCCAGGGCTGTCGGTTGCCGCCGGAGGGCGCGAAGGTCCCCGCCTCGCAGACCTTGCGGACCAGCTCGCGCGGGACCGGGTCCGGGCGCAGGCGTCGGATCGCCCGCGCGGTCCGGATCCCCTCGAGCAGCGGCAGGGACTCGCCGATCGTCGCGACGTCGATCGGGGCAGGGCGGTCGGCCTGGTCCACGGTTTCGCTCGCTCCCTTCACGGTTCGCGCGGCGCACGATAGCGCGAGGTCCCCGGTCGCCGACGCGCCGCGACGATCCGACGCGGACGGCTATCCTCGCCCGCCACCGCCCAGGAGGCTCGCCGTCCATGTCCCCGAAGTCGTCCTCGAAGCCGATCTCGCCCCTCTTCGACCCGAGCCGCTGGCGCGAGGTCGAAGGCTTCGATCTGACGGACATCACCTATCACCGCGCCGTCGACCAGGGCACCGTCCGCATCGCCTTCGACCGCCCCGAGGTCCGCAACGCCTTCCGGCCCCAGACCGTCGACGAGCTCGACCGCGTCCTCGACCACGCGCGGCGCACGACCGACGTCGGCTGCATCCTGCTGACGGGCAACGGCCCTTCGCCGCGGGACGGCGGCTGGGCCTTCTGCAGCGGCGGCGATCAGCGCATCCGCGGCCGCGACGGCTACAAGTACGCCGAGGGCGAGACCGCCGCGTCGATCGACCCGGGCCGGACCGGCCGCCTCCACATCCTCGAGGTCCAGCGCGCGATCCGCTTCATGCCGAAGATCGTGATCGCCGTCGTTCCGGGCTGGGCCGTCGGCGGCGGCCACAGCCTCCACGTCACCTGCGATCTGACTCTCGCCTCCCGCGAGCACGCCGTCTTCAAGCAGACCGACACCGACGTCGCGAGCTTCGACGGCGGCTTCGGCAGCGCCTACCTCGCGCGCCAGGTCGGGCAGAAGTTCGCGCGCGAGATCTTCTTCCTCGGCCGCAGCTACAACGCGGAGGAGGCGAAGGCGATGGGGATGGTGAACGCCGTCGTGCCGCACGCGGAGCTCGAGGCGACGGCCCTCGAGTGGGCGGCGGAGATCAACACGAAGAGCCCGACGGCGCAGCGCATGGCGAAATTCGCGCTGAACCTGATCGACGACGGGCTGGTCGGTCAGCAGGTCTTCGCGGGCGAGGCGACGCGGCTCGCCTACATGACGGATGAAGCGGAAGAAGGTCGGGATGCGTTCCTCGAGAAGCGGCCGCGAAATTTCGGACGCTTCCCGTGGCACTACTAGGCCTCGCGGGGGCCGTGCCAGCGGCCGACACTGCAGCGGACGAATCCGCGGGAGACGGATTCGCCGCTGAGCGGCGGCCGGAGAGGGGACAGGCCTCGCGTTGTGGAGTGGCGGCTGGGCGGGGCGGGGCGTCGTTCGGGG
>JBIPOQ010000449.1:0-3529 GCA_044379055.1 Myxococcota bacterium | reverse complement strand
CGCCGGTTCTCCGACCGCCCCTTCATGTAGTTGCGCCACACCACCCACACCGCCAGCCGGTAGAGCGCCGATTGACGCCGCTTCGAGAACGCGATCGTCTCCCGCTTGTGGTTCGCACTGCTATGCCGGATCAGCAGGTCCGACAGGTTCGCCGCGAAGAGCGGATTGCGCGTCGTACGGGCTGCCTTCGAGCTCGTCCGCTCGTGCAGGATCGTCCGGTCCCGAAGCTGCGCGATGGCCTGGACGTAGGCCGGGTGCTCGTCGCTTCGCAGCACGACCTCCCCCTTTGCTGGAATCACCCGCCTCAGCAGTGCCTCGACTCGCTTGCGGGTCGCATCCGGATCGGGTCGGCCGTATCGCTTCTCGAGCAGGGCGCGCCTCATCCGCTGAGCGGGCCGCATCGTCCCACTGCGCCGCAGCTCGACGTCGTTGAACCCGTAGACGAAGAGCGAAGGGCCGACGACCAGGTTCACGTCCATGGGCCAGTACTGGCTGTGTTCGAAGGTCCTGAACCCGTCGAGGACGAGGGGCTCGGTGGGCGTGGTTTTCGGGCGCAGACGTTCGTGGAAGAGGAGGCAGTGGCGACCCAGGCGGTCCGAGAGGGTCCGGATGGTCGAGTGGGAGACCTGATGTTCCCGGGCGATCTGGCGCAGTGCGGAGCAGGCGACGAGACGATGGAAGACGAGCTCGAGGAGCCTGGGGCGCTTCAGCCAGTAGGTCGTCGCGAAGGTCTGTGAACTGAAGTAGCGGCCGCAGTGTGAACAGCGGTAGCGCTGGATGCGATACGGAGGCTGGCTGCGCGGGTAGAAGCCTTTGCGCTGGAAGCGCCAGGTGGTTGGATTCGTTCGGGAATCACATTCGTGGTTGGGACAGAAGGGCGGCCGGCGGAGAAAGGCGAGGTTCGGCATGAACTCCGACTACGCAGGGATCGTGCCGGGTGCATTCTTCGGTCCACGTCTCAGTAGTTGAGGAAGAGATTGAGCGAGAGGACGTGGTTGTCGCGGTCCTCGCGCCGGCGGTCGATCCACTGATTCAGGTAGCCGACCTCGAGCACGACGTGCTTCTCGCGATCCAGCCGCAGCCCCGGTCCCGCGAAGAACCGGTTCTGTCGGAAGCCGCGACGCTGACCCCAGGGCGTGTCGTCGAGATCGAAGAAGAGCTCGTCGTAGGCGGCGAGAAAGACGCGGTCGGTCCCGGGCAGTGGCACCGTCGCCTTGACGAGCTCGCGCAGCCGCCAGCCGAGATTCTCCTGGTGGATCCGCTGCTCGAGACGTGTCCGGGACTGCAGCCCGAAGCCGCGGACGGGAAGATTCCAGCTGAGCTGCTGCCAGGGGCGCAGCTCGGTGAAGGGCTTCTTCTGGGCGGGATCGTTTTCGATCACGGCGAAGCCCGTCATCAGCGTCATCTGGTCCGTCAGGGCGTAGCCGATTCCGACGCGGGGAAGGAAGCCCGTCTCGTAGGACTCCCCGAAGCTCCGCCAGCGGCCTTGCAGCTCGAGCCAACCGCGCACGCGGGCGAGCTTCGGGTGGACGAAGCCGAAGCCGCCCTGGGCGAGCGCCATCGCCCAGATCTGCTCCCCCTCGCGTGGATCGCCGGCTCGGGCACCGCCCGCGACGAGCAGCAGCAGGACGGGGGCGAGCGCCGCGACGAGGCGGCGGAGCGGGGCGACGGCGAGCGAAGGCGGCGGCGACATCGCGCGGGAGCGTGACCGACCGGTCGCAGGTACGCTAGGTCCTCTCGAACGCGCCGATGAAGCAGAGGAACGCCGCCGTGAAATGGTCCTGGAAGATCGCCGAGTTTCGGGGCATCGGCGTCTACGTCCACGCCACCTTCCTGATCCTGATCGGCTTCGTCGTCGCGAGTCATTGGGCGGTCGGACACGACCTGCCGAAGACCCTCGAAGGGGTGGCCTTCGTGCTCGCCCTCTTCGCTTGTGTCGTGCTCCACGAGTTCGGCCATGCGCTCACCGCCGCCCGCTACGGCATCCGGACCCGCGACATCACGCTGCTGCCGATCGGCGGCGTCGCGCGTCTCGAGCGGATGCCCGAGGAGCCGTGGCACGAGCTCTGGGTCGCCCTGGCCGGGCCCGCTGTGAACATCGGGATCGCGGCGGCTCTCTTCGTCCTGCTGCAGGTCTTCGGCGCGACGATCGGACCGGTCGAGGCGTTCAGCGTGACGAGCGGCTCGGTCCTCGAGCGGCTCCTGTTCGTCAACCTGGGACTCGCCGCGTTCAATCTCCTGCCCGCCTTTCCGATGGATGGCGGCCGCGTCCTGCGCGCAGCCCTCGCGACGCGGCTCGACTACACCCGGGCGACCCAGATCGCGGCGAGCGCGGGCCAGGCGATGGCGCTGCTCTTCGGCCTCGTCGGGTTCTTCACCAATCCGTTCCTGATGTTCATCGCGCTCTTCGTCTGGATCGGCGCGGCCCAGGAAGCGGGGCTCGTCGAGATGCGCGCCGCCCTCGCCGGGATTCCGGTCGTGCGGGCGATGGAGACCGTCTTCCGCGTGCTCGCGCCGAACGATTCCCTCGGCCATGCCGTCGAGGAGACGCTGGCCTCGGCACAGCAGGATTTCCCGGTGCTCGAGGGCGGGATCATGGTCGGCCTGCTCACGCGCCAGGCGCTGCTCGAGGGCCTCGCGCGGCGCGGCGCGGAGTCGACGGTCGCGGAGTCGATGCTCCGCGAGTACCAGCGGATCGAGGCCTCGGAGATGCTCGACGCTGCGTTCCGGCGACTCGAGGGCAAGAACAGTCGGACGATGCCCGTGATGCATGCGGGCACGCTCGTCGGCCTCGTGACCCTCGACAACGTCGGCGACGTCGTCGCGATCCGCTCGGCCCTCGAAGGGCGCAAGCGGACGCTTCGCACGCGGGCCTGACGGCGACGCGGCGCGCGCTCGGCTCCGACGTCCCCGAGACGTCGCCGCGCCTCAGCCGGGATCGCGTCGACGCCGCACCGTCGCGATCAGCAGCGTCAGGTCGAGGGGCTCGTTCGCGGCGAGCGGCTCGAGGCGCGGACGGCGGGGCGGCGGAGGCGGCGCGAGCTGGATCGCGGCCGCCTCGAGCTCGGCGAGGATCGAGGGCAATCGGTCGGCGAAGAGCCAGGGATCGGGCACCAGCTTCGGATCGACGAGGAAGCCGAAATCGACCTGGTCGTCGTGGGACACCGCGGTCACGTTCATGCCGCTCCCGACCTGTAGCATCGACATCGGATAGAGCTCCTCGACCCGCGCGCCGGCCATGTAGGTCGGGATCGGGAGCCCGCGCACGTTCGAGCAGACGAGATTGCCGGGCATCGGCGCGAGGCGCGGGGCGCGGTGGGCCGTCTGCATGACGAAATGGAGCGCGGCGGGCGCGAGGGACTCGCCGAGCGCCGTGATGAACTCGAAGGCGCCGTCGCGGGTCCGCTGCTTGGCGCCCTCTGCGCTCTGGCGGATCGCCTGGATCCGCTCGACGGGATCGGCGAGATGGGTCGCCAGACAGACGGGCATGCTCGTCAGCTGGTTGCCCATGCTCTGGTCGCCGGGATCC
>JBIPOQ010000448.1:0-3546 GCA_044379055.1 Myxococcota bacterium | reverse complement strand
CGGTGCGGGCTTCGACGCGATCGCCCCCGACATCTTCTGGCTCCGTGCGCTCGAGAGCGAGGGCATCGCCCTCGAGCGCCTGGCCGATGGGCTCCGCGATCGAGGGCTTGCCTGCATGGAGATCTCGGGTCTCGCGATCGGCGACGACGAACGCACGGCCAACGAGCTCGAGGAGAATCTCCGCTATGCGCGGGGGCTCGCGGCGGAATTCGTGAACACGCGGGTCGTCGTGCCCCTCGACGACGAGATCGTGCGGCGACTCCGCCACTGCGCCGTCGCGTTGCGGACGAACGGAGCCGCGACCGGCGGGACGGGGATCGCGCTCGAGTTCTCGAGCGGGAGTCAGCTCCGGAGCGTCGCTGCGACGGACGCCCTGATCGAGTCCGCGGGGGTCGGCGGCGTCGGGGTCACGATCGATACCTGGCATTTCTTCAACCATGCCGAAGGACCCGATTGGGCCGCCCTCGAGGTCTTGCCCCTCGAGCATCTCGCCAACCTGCAGGTCTCCGACGGGGTGCCGCACGGTCCCGGGCAGTTCTGGGAGGCGACGATGAACCAGCGTCGGATCCCCGGCGAAGGGACCTTCGACCTCCCGCGTCTCGCCGTGCTGCTTCGCGCGCGGGGCTTCGATGGGGCGATCGTGCTCGAGGTCCTGAACGCGGAGCAACGCGTGCGCCCGCTCGCGGACTACGCGGCGGACTCCCTGCGCGGCGCGAAGCGCATCTTCGGCTGAGGCCGCCGTCGCTTCAGCGCGCGCCGACCGTCGCGGCGTCGACCGCTGCCCGCCACAGGAAGAACGCGATCAACGTCGAGCCGAGCTCGAAGGCGATGCCCTGGCTCGTATAGGCCGAAAACTCCGAGGCGCCGAGGGCGCCCATCAATCGAAACGTTCCGAGCCCGGCGCACTGAAACGCGGTCGCGAGCAGGATCGTCGGCGCGTAGGCGGGTCGCAGGGCGCCGAAGAGGGCGAGGGCGCCGAAGCCCGCCTGCAGTCCGCCGTACATCGCCTGCAGCTCGATCGTTCCCGTCGTCGAGAGCGCGCCGACCCCTGCGAAGTCGGCGAGGAAGCCGGGCTTCAGGAAGCAGAAGAGCCCGTACGGAAGGGAGAAGAGTCCGAAGATCGCGAGAAAGATCCGGGCCGCCATGGTTCACCTCACGCGGCACATTCTGTCAGAGCCGCTGCGCCCGGGGCAAGCCCGTTTCGGGGGGCCCTGAAATGCGCGATGCTGAAAACGAAGGCGGGTGGACCCCGATGACGCATACCCCGAACGATTGCGACGCGGCGGGTTCGCTCGACCGGCTCGGCTCCGAGGTCGACCTCATCGTCGTCGGGAGCGGGGCGGGCTCGATCATCGCCGCCCTCGTCGCGAAGAGCCTCGGTCGCAGCGTCGTCGTCCTCGAGAAGCAGGCCCGGGTCGGGGGCTCGACGGCGATCTCGGGCGGCGTGCTCTGGACGCCCTTCAATCCGCTGATGGCGGAAGAGGGGATCCCCGACGCCTACGATCGCGCGCGGCGTTATTTCGACTCGGTCGTGACCTACGAGGGGCCCGGGACCTCGCCGGCCCGGCGCGAGGCGTTCCTGAAGGTCGGCCCGCCGATGATCGCATTCCTGCGCGCGCGAGGCATGCAGTTCTTCCGGCCCGAAGGCTGGGCCGACTACTACGACGATCGGCCCGGGGGCGAGCCGCGGAGCCGCTGCTTGATGGCGCCGCTCTTCGACGCCCGGGCCCTCGGCCCCTGGGCCCCGAGGCTCGCCCGCTCCCCGGTCGGCGCGGGCATGCCGGTGCACAGCCACGAGCTCCCCGAGCTCTATCTGGCAAAGCGGACCTGGCGGGGCAAGACGACGGCGATGCGCCTCGCCGGCCGGATGCTGCGCGCGAAGCTCCTCGGCGCGGACCTCGTCTCGAACGGCGCGGCGATCCAGGGCCGGATGCTCGAGATCGCCCTGCGCGAGGGCATCCCGATCGTCCCCGAGGCGAAGGTCGCGGATCTCGTCGTCGAAGGCGATCGGGTCGTCGGGGTTCGCATCGCGCTGCCGAGCGGAGAGCGGGTCCTGCGCGCGCGCGGTGCGGTGCTGCTCAATGCCGGCGGCTTCTCCCGCAACGACGCCCTGCGCGGGCGCTTCGGTCCGGCGCCGACCCGGGCGCAGTGGACGGCCGCGAATCCCGGGGATACGGGCGAGCTGCTCGAGACCGCGATGCGCCTCGGCGCCGCGGTCGACAACCTCGACGCCTTCTGGTGGGTGCCGACGACGCAGGGCCTCGACGGCCGCTGGCCCGAGGGCACGACGATGCCCGATGGGACGCTCGCCCCCTGGACCCACCACCTCGACCTGAGTCTCCCGTATTCGATCGTCGTCGATCGGCTCGGCGAGCGTTATGTCAACGAGTCGGCCTCCTACATGGAGGTCGGCGAGCGGATGCACGAGCGCGATCGATCGCATCGCTCGGCGATCCCGAGCTTCGTCGTCTTCGATGGGCTCCACCGCAAGCGCTATCCCTGGGGCACCGCGCTCCCCGGCGTGACGCCGAAGGCCTGGCTCGAGAGCGGCTACATGAAGAAGGCCGACACGCTCGCCTCCCTGGCGGAGCGATGCGGTATCGACGCCGGCGGCCTCGCGAAGACCGTCGAGCGCTGGAACGGCTTCTGTCGGACCGGAGAGGACCTCGACTTCCGACGCGGCGCCCGCCATTTCGATCGAGCCCACGGCGATCCGACGGTGCGCCCGAATCCGAATCTCGGCCCGATCTCGACGCCGCCGTTCCATGCCGTGCCGATGGTGCCGAGCGACGTCGGGACGGCGGGCGGGCTCGTGACCGACGCCTGGGCGCGCGTGCTGCGCGAGGACGGTCGCCCGATCGCGGGGCTCTACGCGACGGGCAACACGACCGCGTCGGTCATGGGCCGGACCTATCCCGGCGCGGGGGCCAGCATCGCGGCCGCCTTCGTCTTCGCCTTCATCGCGGCTCACCACGCCTTCGGCGCGGCCGACCGGATCGAATCCATGCTCGCCCGACCGGGAGGAGGTTCCGCCGCTTGACCCGCTCGCCTTCGAAGCCCTTTCCCTTTCCCCATCCGATCGAGCGGCCCGAGCGCATCCCGGCGGCGCGCTACTACGACCCCGAGTTCTTCGCGCTCGAGCGCGAGCGTCTCTGGCCCCGGGTCTGGCAGATGGCCTGCCGGCTCGAGGAGATCCCCGAGGTCGGGGACTACGTCGAGTACGAGATCCTGGGCCAGAGCGTGATGGTCGTGCGCACCGCGCCCGATCGGATCCGCGCCTATCACAACGCCTGCCGCCACCGCGGCATGCGCCTCGTCCAGGGCCGGGGCAACGCCGCGAACGGGCTCGTCTGTCCCTTCCACGGCTGGTGCTGGAATCTCGACGGTTCGAACCGCTTCGTCTTCGCCCCGAATCTCTTCCGCGAAGACCAGCTCGACCCCGTCGATCTGGGTCTTCGTGCCTGTCGGCTCGAGACCTGGGGCGGCTGTGCCTTCGTCAACTTCGACGACGAGGCGCCGCCGCTGCGACCCTCCCTCGAGCCCTTC
>JBIPOQ010000447.1:0-3550 GCA_044379055.1 Myxococcota bacterium | reverse complement strand
GTCGACCTGAAAGCCGACGGCACGCAGGATGCCCGAGACCTGAACGTGTCCCCAGCTCCCCGATCGCCTCACCTGCGCGGTGAAGTCGGGATAGCTGTTCCAGGCGGAGGCATCGAGCTCGGGGGCAGTGATCCTCAGCTTGCCTTCGTCGACCGCGGACCCCGGCGCCTCGAGAGCGACCGCAACGGACCATTCCTCGCTTCGGATCGGAGTCCACCGCAGCTGCGGGTTGCGCAGGAAGATCATGCCGGTCGGACCCCAGTAGTCCATCGTGTTCGGGAACACGTCCGGGTCCATGAACAACGACCACGTCTGCCCGGCGCCGACCTGGCCGAGCTCGCCGTAGGCGTGGCGCAGTCGGAACGTCGTCTGCCCGGCGTCGCCGCCCACGCCGAAGAGATCGAACTCGAACTGCGTGTTGAAGTCGCCGTACTCCGTCGGGACGTGCCCCTTCACCCCGAATCGCGATTGGCGAACGCTGAACGTCATGTTCCCGGTGTTGCGGCCGCATCCGTCATCGCTGTCGGCCGTCCCATCGCACGTGACGGGAATCGTCGAGGGCCGCAGCGTCGCGTCCCAGTCCGGATTGCTGCGCTGGAAGTCGTAGATCGCATCCAGCTGGGCGAAGCCGTAGACCGAGAGCGTGGGTCCCGACTTCGGAGGCGCCGGATCGGCCGTCGCCGTGGGCGCCTCCTCGGCCTTCGTGGCTTCGTCCTGGGCGGCCGCCGCCCCGACGAAGACCGAGAGCGCGAGCAGGGCGATGAGAAGGATCGATCCCAGTCGGTCGATGGGTCGCATGGGCCGTCTCCTTGGCGATCGTGGCGAATCGATCAGTGGGCTTCGAAGAGGCTCGCGTCGAGCTGATCGGCGATGTACTGGATCGCGAGCTGCGCACGCACGCTGTTGCCCGCCGCGTTCACAGGAGGCGAGAAGCTCGCGATCGCGAGCCGCCCCGGCACGACCGCGACGATGCCGCCCCCGACGCCCGTCTTCGCGGGCACACCGGCCTCCGCCGCCCAGCGACCCGACTCGTCGTAGAACCCCGCCGTCAACATGACCGCCAGCACCTCGTCGACGATCTCCTCCCGGACGACCCGCTTCCGGGTCACCGGATTCACGCCACCGTTCGCGAGCGTCGCCCCCATCACCGCGAGCTGCTTCGCGGTCACGCCCACCGAGCACTGCTCCGTGTACGCCCGCAACGCCTCCTCCGGCTCGGAGTAGAGGCGCTCCGAGTTGTAGAGCAGGTTCGCGATCGCGCGATTGCCGAAGGCCGTCGAGTACTCGGACTCGTAGATGTCCTTCAGGACCGTGAGCTTCGCGCCGGCGAACTGGCTCAGGTTGTCGATCGTCATCTGGATCCGCTCGGCCTCGCTCTTCGCGGGCAGCATGCTGACGGCCGCGATCGCGCCGGCATTGACCAGGGGATTCACCGAGCGCGCCTGGTAGATCTCGATCGCGAGCTTCGAATTGAAGGGCAGACCCGTCGGCTCGACACCGATCTTCTCGCGCACCGCCTCGTAGCCCTGCTGATCCATGACTCGCGCCATGGTGAAGGGCTTCGAGACCGACTGGATCGAGAACGTGTAGTTCACGTCGCCGGCCGAGACGACGACCCCGTCCCGGGTCGCGATGACGACCCCGAAGAGCTCGGAAGGGACCTTCGCGAGCGCGGGGATGTAGTCCGCGTTCTTGCCGTCGCGAACGCCCTTGAAACGGGCGTAGGCATCGTCGACCAGCTTCTGGAGCGCAGCGCGGGAGTCGGTGGCCCCGACACGCCGGGCGTCGTCGCGAGCCGAAGCCGGTCGGGCCGCTCCGGCGAGCAGGCCGAAACAGGCAATCAGAACGAGTGCCCCACCGAACGAGCGCCGCGCGAATCCCCGGTTCAGCATGACACCGTTCCTCCCCGACTCGATGAACGACCTCGAGACCTTCATCCGCCGCATCGGCGGAAACCACGGCCCGAGCGCCTCAGCGATCGACTAACGGTACAGGCTCTCCCGATCGGCGACAGTGCAATCCGGAGATTTCGGATCTCTTCTCTGCCCATTCTGTCGCCGAACGTCGATCGTTCGCGGCGAGTCGAGCGCTCCCCCCGCTGAAGACGAGACGGAATGCGACACCGATGAGGTCTTCCGCCTCGCGTCCACCGCGCTCGATTCGCCCGAAGCGACGAACCGAGCCGGACTTCGAACGACCGACGCGACGGACGACTCGCGACCGACGACTACTCGAGCTCGCCGATGTGGAACACGCCGTAGCCCGAGAGCACGACCTGCGGGAGGGCCGCGCCGATGACGAGGCCGCTTCGATTGGCCCGAATCTCGTACGCACGGTCCGTCACCGGGTCGGTCACCGTGCCGAGGAGGTCTCCGTCTCGGACGCGCTCGCCCAGTCCGATCTTCGTCAGGAAGATGCCGCCCCTGCCCTTCGGAATCCGGACCCAGCTCGAGCCGATCAGCTTCTGCGCCTTGCCCCGCTTGCCGCGGGTTTCGAACATCCCGAGGTCGTTCATCACGTTGAGCACCCCCTGGCTGCCGAGCTCGATCTCGTGCTCCACGAAGGAATACGGGGGTCCTGCCTCGTAGATGATCGCTGCCACGCCGGCCTTGACCGCCTCGCGGCGCAGGCTGCCGTTCGGTCCGGCGCCTCCGATGATCACGCCGACCCCGAAGCTCTCCGCGAGCGCCAGAGAGTCGGGATGCTCCAGATCCACGCGGATCTGGGCCACGTTGGTCCGGAAATTCGATCCGGTGTGCAGGTCGATCAGGTAGTCGCAGCGCCGGATCACCCGCTCGAACAGCGCGTTCGCCACGATCGAGGTCACGCTCCCCTTGATCGAGCCGGGAAAGGCGCGGTTCAGATCGCGGCGGTCGACCATGTAGCGATTCATGGTGCGAAATCCGTTCGCGTTGGCCGCCGGGACCACGATCAACGTGCCCTTGAAGCGGAGCGGGTCGACCGCCTGAAAGCTCCGGCGCGCGATCTCGACGCTGTTGATCTCGTCGCCATGGATCCCCGCGACGACGCAGAGGGTCGGGCCGGCCGAGACGCCACGCGCCGCCCAGAGCGCCGTATCGAGAAAGTTTCCTTCGAAGGAGCGCTCCGCCGCGAAGGTGAATTTCGCCTTCGTGCCGGGCTCGACGACCCGCGATTGAAGATCGATCGGACCCCACTCGCCCGTCTGCCCCGAGGCCGAGGACTTCGCCTCGAGCGCCTGGGCCCCGGCCGAGCTCGCGAGCAGTGTGAGGCCCAGAACCACAGCGATGCATGCCCACTTCATGACGAACGGTCCTCCCCTCTTGGTTCCTACTCGAGACCGAAGCTACGAATCCGATACGCGACGACGCGGGATCGCGTCGAGGACGAGGCATCGCTCGACTGGACGCATCGCCCTTCACACCCGCTTAGCACAGGATCTCGGCGAGAGTGCCAACACCCTGGACCGCCATGGTCCGAGCGAGAGACCCGCTTGCCGCTCGGTGTGCATTCGGGGATGCGCATGAAGTCGACCCGGCGCGCCAGGCGACGAGCTCGCCGGCATTTCCCG
>JBIPOQ010000445.1:0-3552 GCA_044379055.1 Myxococcota bacterium | reverse complement strand
GCGGGCGCTTCGACGATTTCGTGTTCTTCCTGATCTCGACGCTGGCGTCGATGCCCGGTCTCCTGCTCTTGATCGCGCTCGTCATGGCGATGGGGCGGGGCACGGTCTCGGTCTGCGTCGCGCTCGCCGTCACGAGCTGGGTCGGCTTCTGCCGCCTGGCGCGCGCCGAGACGCTCAAGCTGCGCGAGCTCGACTTCGTGCGCGCGGCCCGCGTGCTCGGCGTCTCGGAGCCGCGCATCATCGTCCGCCACGTCCTGCCGAACCTCGCCCACCTGATCGTGATCACCTTCGTCCTGATGTTCTCGGGCCACGTCCTCTCGGAGGCCGTGCTCTCCTGGCTCGGCATCGGCGTCGACGGGAGCTGGGGGCAGATGATCGACGGCGCCCGCGACGAGCTGTCCCGGGAGCCGATCGTGTGGTGGAACATCGCGGCGGCGGGCACCGCGCTCTTCACGCTGATCCTGTCGGTGAATGCCGTGGGGGATGCGGTGCGCGACGTGCTCGATCCGCGCACGCAGGGGGAGGCGCCGTGAGCCCGCTGCTCGAGGTCCGGAATCTTCGGACGGCCTTTCCGGGGGCGCGCGGGGCCCGCGGCCATCGGGAGCCGGTCCACGTCGTCGACGACGTCTCGTTCTCGCTCGATCGCGGCGAAGTGCTCGCGCTCGTCGGCGAGTCCGGCTCGGGCAAGTCGGTGACCGCGCTCTCGCTCCTGCGGCTGGTGCCGAAGCCGGGCCGGGTGACGGCAGGGCAGGTCCTGCTCGACGGGAAGAACCTCCTCGAGCTCTCCGTCGGCGCGATGCGCCGGATCCGCGGCAAGCGCATCGCGATGATCTTTCAAGAGCCGATGACCGCGCTCAATCCGGTCGTGCGCGTCGGCGACCAGGTCGTCGAGGCGATCCAGCTCCACGAGCCCGTCTCCCGCGCCGACGCCCGTGCGCGCACCCGCGCGCTCTTCGCGGAGGTCGGCATCCCCGACCCCGACGAGCGCCTCGACGCCTATCCCCATCAGCTCTCCGGCGGCCTCAAGCAGCGCGTCATGATCGCGATGGCGCTCTCGGCGCGGCCCGAGATGCTGATCGCCGACGAGCCGACGACGGCTCTCGACGTCACGATGCAGGCCCAGATCCTGCGGCTGCTGCGCGATCTGCAGCGCGAGCGCCGCATGGCGATCCTGCTCATCACCCACGATCTCGGCATCGTGAACGAGCTCGCCGACCGGATCGCCGTGATGTACGCCGGCCGTCTTGTCGAGCTGGCGTCGCGGCCGGACCTCCTCTCGGATCCGCTCCATCCCTATACGCGCGGTCTGCTCGCGGCGATCCCCGCGCTCGCGACGCCCGGCACGCGCCTGCACGAGATCCCGGGCGTCGTGCCCTCCGCCAGCCGATGGCCCACGGGCTGCCGCTTCGCGCCGCGCTGCAGCGAGCGCTTCGCGCCCTGCGAAGCGCAGGACCCGGCCGAGACGACGCGATCCGGCGGACGGCGGATCTACTGCCATGCGGTCGCCGAGGGAAGACGATGACGTCGCGCGAGATGCTCCTCTCGGTCGAGGGCCTCACGACCTGGTATCCGATCCGCTCGGGGCTGATGCGCCGTGTGGTCGGCCACGTCCAGGCCGCGACCGACGTCGGCTTCGAGATCGGGACGGGTCGGACCCTCGCGCTCGTCGGCGAATCGGGCTGCGGCAAGAGCACGGTCGGCCGCTCGATCCTCGGCCTCGAGTCGCCGCAGGCGGGCCGCGTCGTCTTCGAGGGCCGCGACATCCTGACGCTCCCGCCCGCCGCGTTGCGCGCCGCCCGCCAGCGTCTGCAGATCATCTTCCAGGATCCGGCGGCCTCCCTCGATCCCCGCATGCGGATCCGCGACCAGATCGCCGAGGGCCTGCGTTCCTTCGGCCTCGTGCAGGGCGACGCCGAGCTCGATCGCCGGGTCGCGGCGATGCTCGAGCGCGTCCAGCTCGATCCCGCGATGATGGACCGCTACCCGCACGAGTTCTCGGGCGGCCAGCGCCAGCGCCTCTGCATCGCGCGGGCACTCGCGGTCGAGCCGCGGCTGATCGTCTGCGACGAATCCGTCTCCGCCCTCGACGTCTCGATCCAGGCGCAGATCCTGAACCTGCTGACGGATCTGCAGCAGGCGCTCGGGCTCTCGTACCTCTTCATCACCCACGACCTCTCCGTCGTCCGCTACCTCGCCCACGACGTCGCCGTCATGTACCTCGGTCGCATCGTCGAGCAGGGCCCGACCGAGCGGATCTTCTCGCGCCCGGCCCATCCCTATACCCGGGCGCTGCTCGCCTCGATCCCGTCCATCGACCCGGCGCGCCGCATCGAGGCGCCGCCGGTCCTCGGCGACGTGCCCTCGCCGAGCCATCCGCCGCCGGGCTGCCCGTTCCATACGCGCTGTCCGGCCGTGATGGACCGCTGCCGCCGCGAGCTCCCGCCCGCCTACCCGATCGAAGGGGGCACGAGCCGCTGCTTCCTCTCGGAGCCGAAGCCGGGATCCGGCCGCGGCTGAGTCGGCGGTGCCCGGACCGTCGATTGCGCTTCCTTCCAGGCTTTCCCCCGATCTCCTCAGGTTTGCCTCCGGGCCGGTCGATGGCCCCCGCGAGAGGGGCCTATGCGCGACAAACCGAAGGTGGGAGAGATCCTCGTCCAGGCCGGCATCATCGACGAGCTGCAGCTCACCGCCGCGCTGGGCGAGCAGGCGCGTTGGGGTCGCCGCCTCGGCATGACGCTGATCAAGCTCGGCATGGTCCAGGAGGGCCAGCTCGTCCGCGCCCTCGCCAAGCAATTCGATCTGCCCGTCGCGAGCCTCGCCGGCAAGAAGATCGCGCCCGAGGTGATCGCCCTCGTCCCGGCGAAGGTCGCGTGCGAGCACAGCGTGATCCCGCTCTTCGTGAAGAAGGAGGGCCGCAAGGGCCAGCTCTTCCTCGGGATGGAGGAGCCGTCGGACCTCGGCGTGCTCGACGATCTCGCGTTCCGCACCGGCATGATGATCCGCCCCGTGATGGTCGGACCCTCCGAGATCGGCGAGGCGATCGACCGCTACTACACCGGCAAGGCCGCCGCCGCCGCGCCGACCCCGACCGAGCCCGTCCGCAGCGGGGACACCCTCAGCGAGACCCACCTGCGCCGCCTCCGGGAAGAGGCGACCCCGACGATCGCGCCGCTCCCGGAGCTGCCGCTCGTCATGGCCGTTCCCGAGCCCGATCCGGTCGAGGAGATCACCGCGCCCGCGCTCCCGATCGCCCCCGCGCCGCCCGTCGTCGCGCCTGCGCCCATCGTGCCCGCACCGGTCGCGCCCGTCGCCCCCGCGCCCGCTCCGTCCGCGCCGGCGGTGGCGGTGCTCGCGCCGGTCGCGCCGTCCGCGCCGGCGCCCATCGCTGCGCCGGCGGAGAACGCGATGCCCGACGCGCTCGCCCTCGAGCGGGCCCGGCTCCTCGAAGAGACCGAGCGCACGCGACTCGTCGCGAAGGCGCTCGCCCATCTCCTCATCGAGAAGGGCGTCCTCAGCCTCGAGGAGCTTCAGGCGCGAATCGAGAAGATGAAG
>JBIPOQ010000446.1:0-3552 GCA_044379055.1 Myxococcota bacterium | reverse complement strand
AGCCCGGACCGGCGACCTCCGCCCGCGTGACGAGCCCCCCCGCATCCCCGAGGCGCTCGAGGAGCTCGAGGGCGACCTCTCGGGGCTTTCGGCCGAGCCGCTTGGCGAGGAGCATCGCGGCATTGCACGAGAAGTCCCCGTGCTCCTTCTGGCGAGGAACCTCGATCGCGAACTCCGGCAGGGGCGCGTGGTCGCCCGCGGCCGCGAGGAGGGCCCGAAGCGCCTCCTCGACCCTTGTCCGCAACGCTTCTTTCACGGGAGCTCCCCGCCGACGGGAGCCGGATCCACGAGCCGCGGGGCCGTCGGCTCGAAGCGGACGACGACCTCCCCCGGCATCGCCAGATCGAGCTCCTCGCGGATCGCCCGATCGAGGGCGTCGGGCTCGCTCTCGAGGATCGCGATCTCGTTCTCGAGCGCGCCGTTCTCCCGGACGAGCTGCTCGACCCGCTCGTTCGAGACGGCGAGGTCGCGCCGCAGCTCGAGCCAGATCTCGAGTCCACTGTCCTGGTCGAGCATGGCGGAGACGACGAAGGCGGCGATCAAGATCGTCGCCAGCGAGAGCGCTTTCACCCGGTCTTCCCCCCTCCGGACCGACCTGGCCGCATCCGAGGGCGGAGGGCCTTGGCCGCGCGCAGCATAACGAAAACCCCCGCCGGTAGCTCCCCTCGGCGCGGTCGATCGACGTCGATTCCGGTCATTGTCCGCGGTTCGGAGCCTTGCCCTCGGATTCGACCGAGGGCGCGGCGGCCGATCCGGTCGGCGCGGCCGCTGCGGCGGGCGCAGCCGCTCCAGACCCTGCGGCAAAGAGCGCCTCGATCCGGTCGACGTATTCGGGGGCATCCCATTCCCGCGGACCGACGTAGCGTTCGACGATCCGCCCGTTCCCGTCGACGAGCAGAGACTCGGGGACCCCCATCGTCTGGTACCTCGCCGAGACCTGCTTGTCCGGATCGAGCAGGATCGGGAACGTCAGCGCATAACGCTCGACGAACGCGCCGACCTTCCCGGGCTCGTCATCGATCGCGACCGCGATCAGCTCGAAACGATCCCGGGGAAGCGCCCGATAGAGGCGCTCCATGGCCGGCATCTCCTGCTCGCAGGGCTCGCACCAGGTCGCCCAGAAGTTGACGAGAACGACCCGACCGGCGAGATCACCGAGGCCGAGGCGCTCGGCGCCCGCCACGGAGGCATCCCCCGGCGCCGAAGCCTCGAAGCGCGGAAGCGAGAAATCCGGAGCCCTCGCCCCGCGCACGACCGGCTCGTCCGCCGCCTCGTTGCCGACGACGAACCAGAGGCCGGCCGCCGCGAAGACGGCCGCCAGCAGATAGAGCGCGCCCCGGGACCGTTCGGTCGCAGGCTCGCTCATGCCGCCCTCCGAGCGCCGATCAGGCGGATTCCTGCTGGCTCTTCTCGTTCGTCCGATCGACGAGCTCGATCATCGCCATCGGCGCGGCATCCCCCGGCCGGCGACCGAGCTTGACGATGCGCGTGTAGCCGCCCGCGCGCTGGCTGTATCGACCCGCCAGCTCGTCGAACAGCTTCGCCGTCACCTCTTTCGACCGGATCGTGGCGAGCGCCTGCCGTCGGGCGTGGAGCGTGCCGCGTTTGCCGAGCGTGATCATCTTCTCGGCGACGCCGCGCAGCTCCTTCGCCTTCGCGTCGGTCGTGCGGATCGCCTCATGCTCGAGCAGCGAGGTCACCATGTTCCGCAGCAGAGCCTTCCGATGGGAGCTCGTCCGCGACAGCTTGCGTTGATTTCTACGATGGTTCATCTCAGGCCTCGCGCTGCTCGCGCATCCGCTCGAGATCCTTGCGGGGCGGCAGGTTGTCGATCGTCATGCCGAGGGAGAGGCCGAGGGACGCGAGCGTCTCCTTGATCTCGTTCAGCGACTTGCGACCGAAGTTCTTCGTCTTGAGCATCTCGGCTTCGGTCTTCTGGTCCAGCTCTCCGATGAACCGGATGTTCGCGTTCTGCAGACAATTCGCCGAGCGCACGGACAGCTCGAGCTCGTCCACCGACTTGAAGAGATTCGCGTTGAGCGGCTCGGGCTCGTCGAGATGCGTCGCGTGCGTCTCGGTCTGCTCTTCGAAGTTGATGAAGATCGTGAGCTGCTCCTTCAGGATCTTCGCGGCGAACGCGACGGCATCCGCCGGCTCGATCGCCCCGTCCGTCCAGAGCTCGAGGTTGAGCCGGTCGAAGTCCGTCTCGCGACCGACGCGGGCCGGAGTCACGGTGTAGTTCACGCGGCGCAGCGGCGAGAAGACCGAGTCGATCGGAATCGTCCCGATCGACATGTCCTCGGTCTTGTTCTTGTCCGCGAGGACGTAGCCCTTGCCGAGGTTCACGGTCGCCTCGAGATCGAAGGTCGAGTCCGGGCCGAGCGTGCAGATCTTGTGGCCGGGATTCATGATCTCGACGGTCTGATCGTTCGACTGGAAGTCGCCGGCGGTGACGATGCCCTCGCCCGACTTGCGGATCCGGATCGTCTTCGGCCCCTCCGTGTTCATGCGAACGCGGACGTCCTTGAGCGCGAGGATGATCGTCGCGACGTCCTCCATCACGCCCGGGATGGTCGAGAACTCGTGGAGAACGCCGTTCACCTTGATGTTGGTGATCGCCGCGCCCTGGAGCGACGAGAGCAGGACGCGTCGCAGGGCGTTGCCCAACGTCGTGCCGAACCCGCGCTCGAGCGGCTCACAATAGAAGCGCCCGTAGGTCGAGGTCAGCGTATCCGCCTCGACTTCCAGCCGTCGCGGTCGGATCAGCTCTCGCCAATTTCGCGCAATCACATCACTCTGCATGGGAACCCCCTAGCTAGCCGAGACCCTCGGCGCAGTCCTGAACGAGTCTCTCGAAGTGCCTCTTGATCCGATTCGTCGCGCCACGCCCGATTCGAGGATCGGAGCAGCATTCCTCGCGACGATCAGCGCGAATAGAGCTCGACGATCAGCTGCTCGTCGATCGGCAGCGTGATGTCCTCGCGCTGCGGCATCGCCTTGACGAGGCCCTTCATCGCGTCCTTCTCGATCTCGAGCCACTGCGGCACCGCCCGCCCCTCGGCCGTCTCGAGCGCCCCGCTGATGCGCGCGACCTGCTTCGAGCGGTCGCGGACCTCGATCGTGAAGCCGGGCTTCACGAGCGTGGACGGCGTCTGCGCCTTCTTGCCGTTGACGGTGAAATGGCCGTGCTTCACGAGCTGGCGCGCCTCGGCGCGCGAGGTCGAGTAGCCGAGCCGGTAGACGACGTTGTCGAGGCGTCGCTCGAGCAGCATCAAGAGGTTCTCGCCCGTGCGGCCCTTCATGCGCGAGGCGGCCTCGAAGGTCTTGCGCAGCTGCTTCTCGAGCAGCCCGTACATGCGCTTGACCTTCTGCTTCTCGCGCAGCTGGACGCCGTAGTCCGAGAAACGCGCGCGACCCTGACCATGTTGGCCCGGGGGATAGGCGCGGCGCTCGATGGCGCACTTCTCGGTGAAGCAGCGATCGCCCTTCAGGAAGAGCTTCGTGCCCTCGCGGCGACAGAGGCGACAGACGGAACCGGTATATCGTGCCATT
>JBIPOQ010000047.1:0-12638 GCA_044379055.1 Myxococcota bacterium | reverse complement strand
TGATCGGGCTCGAGCGGGAGCGCAGCAAGGGCGAGGGACCGGATCGGGGGCCCGCCGGCATCCGGACCTTCGCCCTCGCGAGTCTGCTGGGCGCGGCGGCGATCCACCTCGGCGGGGTCGTCCTGCTGGCCGTCGCGATCGCGGCCGGCGCGCTGCTGACGGCGCTCTCGTACGCGCGGACGCGGGCGGTCGATCCGGGGCTGACGACCGAGATCGGGCTCATGATCGTGCCCCTGCTCGGCGCCCTCGCCATGAGCGATCCACTGCTGGCCGCGGGCCTGGGCGTCGCGGTGACCGTCGTGTTCGCCGCGAAGGTCCCCCTGCACGGGCTGGTCAAGGGCGCGCTCACGGATCAGGAGGTCCACGACGGTCTCGTCTTCGCGATCGCGACGCTCGTCGTCTGGCCGCTGCTCCCCGATCGGCCGGTCGGGCCCTTCGCCGTCGTCAACCCGCACCGGATCTGGCTGGTCGTGATCCTCGTGCTCGCGATCGGAGCGGCCGGCCACGCCGCGCTCCGGATCCTCGGCCGCCGCCACGGCCTGCCGCTGGTCGGCCTCGCCGCGGGCTTCGTGTCGAGCACCGCCGCGATCGGCTCGATGGCCGGCCGGGTCGCACAGGATCCCAGCGTGCTGCGGTCGGCGGTCGCGGGCAGCGCGCTCTCGACGGTCTCGACCTTCGCGCAGATGGCGCTGCTGCTGTCGACGGTCAGCCCGGACACCCTGGTCGTGTTGGGCCCCGCGCTGCTGGCCGGCGGGGTCGTCGCCGTGCTCTACGCCGCGGTCTTCGCGCGGCCGGGCTCTGCTTCGAGCGAGCCCGCCGGCGCGGAGGCCGGTCGTGCCTTCAGCGTCGTCGCGGCACTCGGACTCGCGGCCCTGGTCGCCGGACTGACGATCGGGACGGCGGCCCTGAAGCAGTGGCTCGGCACCGCCGGGATGATCGCCGGGGCGACGATCGCAGGCGTGGTCGATGCGCACGCCGCCGGGGTCTCGGTCGCGTCGCTGGTCTCGTCGAGCGGCCTCACGCCCCGGGAGGCCGTCATCCCGATCCTCGCGGCGATGACGACCAATGCCGGTTCCAAGATCGCGATGGCGATCGGCGTCGGCTCGCGGGAATTCGCCCGCCGCCTCGTACCGGGGATCGTGCTGTCGATGGCGGCGGCCTGGGCGGTGGCGTGGGGGATGGGGGCGCTGTGAGCGCCCGACATCCTCCGTGACCTCGACCGACCTCGGCGCCCCCTACGGCCGCGACAACGCCCGTGCGACCTCGCCGACCGGCCAGGGTTGGTGCTCCCGGTAGTCGTCCATCTTCGTCTTGCCCTCGGCGATCTTGCCGCGGACCGGGTCGTAGACGCGCCAGTGCATCGTCGGACCGAAGAGCGGCTGGCCCTCGACCGAGATGACCCGCAGCTCGCCCTCCTCGAAGCCGCAGATCGGCTGGATCGCTCGCATCAGCTGCTCGCCGTTCAGATGGCCATCGCCGAAATTCCAGCCGAGGATCGTGCCGCCCATCAGCTCGCCCTCGTACCAGTCGTAGTCGTCGATGAACGGCACGGCGACCGGCAGCGCTTCCAGGAGCGGCCGCCCCTGGAAGTGCATGAAACGCGAGACGAGCAGCATCACCTTCGAGAGCTCGAAGGCCGTCTGGTCGGGGATCATCTTCTGCAACTGTTCGAGGACGGTGCCGCTCGTCTTCTTGAGCTTCGAGAGCTTCTGCGCCGACGGACCCTTCTTGATGAGCCAGACGTTGTAGGCCCAGTTTCCGGCGTAGTACCGCATCGAGGGCAGGAACGAGACCTGCGCCGGGAAGAGGTTCCCGTAGAGCGGGACCGCGACCAGCGAGAAGAGCATGGCGGAGAGCAGCAGAGGCATCTGCGTCATCTCGAAGACCGAGGCCTCGGGATGGAACCAGAACAGGAACCAGCCGCCGTAGATCATCAGGATGTTCCACTCGACGGGCATGCCGTTCGGGTTGTTGAGTCCAATGAAGCCGTGGAAGCCGGTCAACAGGATGCAGCCGCCGAGCAGGATCCACTCGTTGCCCGTCTGGGCCGCGAGCAACATGATGAACGGGATCGAGACCTCCGAGACGTGGCCGAACGCGGCCATGAAGGTCGCGAAACGCGACGGGCGCAGGTCGTCGGGGAAGCTCGCGAAGAGGCTCTTCTTGAGGAACTTCGGGAAGAAGGGACCGTTGTTCATCATGAACATGATGACGGACGGGAAATGGCTGTTCCATTTCGAGACGCCCGCCCAGATCCAGATGAAGGACCAGACGATCTTCGCCCCCGAGATCCAGAGATCGTTCGCCATGGCGAAGGTCATGGCGCCCATCACGATCCAGTAGTGCTCGTAGCGCGCGACCAGCATGAGCGTCTTGTCGAGGATGCCGTTCACGAGGACCAGCACGAAGCACGGCAGCAGCAGCTCGGCCGTCACTTCGGGCGCGATCAGGATCCGGAGCAGCAGGACCTGGTTGAGCACATAGAGGCCGACGTCGAGCAGGTTGCGCGTGTCGCCGCCGATCAGCGGGACGCCGCGGAAGAGCGGGAGCTTGATCGTCCCCACGCGCGCGAAATGGCGGTAGCCGCCGAACCACTTGTCGAAGCGCGCGTTCATCGGTCCCCAGCCGCAGCCGAAGCCGAAGAGCTCCCAGCACATCGACCAGACCATCGCCTTCTTGAAAGCCTCGTTGCTGAAGGCCCAGTCGCCGATTGCCGCGAAGCCCGGATAGCCGGCGTTGAAGCTGCACCAGAACGCCCAGGCGCCGATCAGCACGAAGAAGTATTTCGCCCAGTAGAGCGCCATCAGGCTCGGGCGATTCGGACTCGAGTTCGCCCAGGTCCGGCAGGCGAGGCGGACGCGCTCGGGGAACGGAGCGTTGAGGATGCGCTGGGGGTCGTACGGCGGCAGGTCGGATTGGGCGGTGCTCATGGCGCGCGATGATAAACCCATGACGACGCGTTGCGCGAGCGGAAAATCGGGGGTCGGAGAGGGCCGATGGCGCGTGCCGGCGGGGCAGATCGCCTCTCAATGCCGCCAGAAACGTCGATCCACGAGGGCGAGAATCGCGAAGAACTCGAGCCGACCGAGCCACATCAGCACGACCATGACGAGCGTCTGCCAATCGGCGAAGAAGGCGAAATTAGTAGTCGGCCCGACGCGCCCGAGCCCCGGGCCGACATTCGAGAGGGTCGTGATCGAGGCCGTCGCGGCCGTCACGAGGTCGACGTCGCCGACGGCGAGGAGCGCCGTGCCCACGATCCAGGCCAGGACCCAGAGGTAGATCAGCGCCATCACCGCGCGGATCGAGTCCTCGGGGACCGGCTTGCGCCCGACCATCACCGCCACGACCGCGTTCGGGCTGAACGTGAGGCGGACCTCCCTCATGACGGCGGCCCAGGCGACCAGGAGCCGGATCACCTTGGGTCCCCCGGCCGTCGATCCCGCACAGCCGCCGATGAACATCAGGGCGACGAGCAGCCAGCGCGAGAGCTCGGGCCAGCGGTCGAAGTCGACCGTCATGAAGCCCGTCGTCGTGATGATCGACGCGACCGAGAACGCGACGTCGAGGACGAGGCGCGGGAAGCCGGTCTCGACGACCGGCTCGAGCAGGCGATCGATCGTCACGACGAAGATCGTGAGCGCGACGATCGCCGCATAGCCCCGCAGCTCCGGGTCGCGGAAGACGCCGAGATCGCGCCGACGGAGCAGCAGGTAGTAGAGGGAGAAGTTCAGGCCCGAAGCCAGCATGAAGAGCGTGACGACGAGATGGATCGGCCAGTCGAAATGGCCGATCGACGCGTTGTACGTCGAGAAGCCTCCGGTCGAGATCGTCGCGAAGGCGTGGACGAGGGCATCGAAGGGCGAGGCGCCGAGCAGGATCATCGCGAAGGTCTGCGCGACGGTGAGCGCGAGATAGATCCGGAACAGCGCGCTCGCGGTCTGCTGGACGCGGGCGTGGAGGATCTCGGCCTTGGGGCCCGGGACCTCGAGCTGGATCAGCATGCGCGCCCCGGGTCCGAGCTCCGAGAGCAGCGCGACGAAGATCACGACGAGGCCGACGCCGCCGAGCCACTGGGTGAAGCCGCGCCAGAAGAGGATCGAGCGCGGGACGACCTCGACGTCGGTGAGGATCGAGGCGCCGGTCGTCGTGAAGCCGGAGACCGACTCGAAGAGGGCATCGATCGGATTCGGGATCGCGCCGCTCACGACATAGGGGATCGCGCTGACGAGCGAGGCGAGCAGCCAGGTTCCGACGACGATGAGCACGCCGTCGCGGCGGTAGAGCTCGCTCTCCCGCGTGAGGCGGGAGCGGAAGGCGAGGGCCAGCAGGGCGCTCGTCCCCGAGCCCGCGAGGAATCCGATCGCCGTTCGGGAATCGAAGGGCGACAGGCACCACAGCAACGGGACGAGCTGCGCCGCCGCCAGGACATAGAGCACGATTCCCAGGATCGAGAGCACGCGGCGGACGTTCACGGCCTGCCTTCCTCAGCCCCGCTCGGAGCCTGGAAAAAGCAGGGCGACCATGTCCGCTTCGTCGCGCTGGACGAAGAGCACGACGTCGTCGCCGACCTCGAGCCGGTAGTCGCCGCGAGGGATCATGGCGCGCCCGCTGCGCATCACCGCGGCGACGATCAGCCCGCGCGGCACCTCGATGTCGGCGAGGCGCTCTCCCGCGGCCGGGCTCTGCGGGTGGACGCGTCGTTGGATGAACTCGGCCGCGCCGTTCTCGAACGAAACGATGTGGGCCTCGTAGTTGCTGTCGATGTAGGCGCGAATGCGCTCCGCCGCGATCGTGCGCGGCGAGACGACGTCGAGCAGCGCGAGCTTCTTCCAGAGATTCGAGGTCTCGCTCTTCTGCACGCGCGCCGTCAGCTGGCGCGCGCCGAGCTCCTGGGCGAGCAGACAGGCCATCAGGTTCGCCTCGTCGTGGCCCGTCAGCGCGATGAAGGCATGGGCGTGGGCGACGCCCTCGGAGGCGAGGACCGAGAGGTCGGTCGCATCGCCGTGGACGATGTCGTACTGGGGGAATGCGACGGCGAGCGCCTCCGCCCGCGCGCGATCGAGCTCGATCAGCTTCAGCTGCTGGACGCGGCCCTCGAGGTTCGCGACGACGGCGTGGCCCGTGGCGCCGCCGCCCGCGACGACCACGAGGCCGAGCTGGCGCGAATGTCGGCTCGCCCGGCGCTCGACCTCGTCGATCGCCCGCGGCGTCCCGATGACGAGCACGTCGTCGCCGACCGAGGGGCGGTCGCTGCCCGTCGGCACCGTGACCCGCCCGTTCGCGATGAAGGCGAGCACGAGGCAGTCCTTCGGCAGGGCGGCCTCCGCGAGGCTCTTCTCGGCGAGCTCCGAGTCGGCCTCGACCACCGTCCGCCGGATCTGGAGCGCGCCGCCGGCGAGGTACTCGATCTCGAGCGTGTTGTAGCCGAGCACGTGATTGCGCACGCGGGTCGTCGTCAGTAATTGCGTCGAGAGCAGCAGATCGGCGCGGAAGGTCCGCTCGTAGATCCGGCCGTAGCGCGTGACGTCCTCGGCCGTCGCGACGCGCACGACGGTATGCGGCGCGCCGAGGGTCTTGGCGAGCAGCGACGCGGCGAGGTTCGCCTCGTCCGAGGAGCTCGAAGCGACGAACAGGTCGCATTTCGCGATGCCGGCGGCCTCGAGGACCGGGACGTGGGTCCCGTTGCCGAGGACGAAGGAGACGTCGAGGCGCTCCTCGATCATGCGCTGCTTCGCGGGATCGCTGTCGATCACGGTCACCGCGTGGCCCGAGCCGGAGAGACTCCGGGCGAGATACCGCCCGACCTCGCCCGCCCCCATGATCACGAAGCGCTTCATGTCCATCGACCGATTCCCGGACTCCGGTGGCTCAGCCGACGACCCGTCCCCGGCCGACGCGGCGGCAGGGTAGTCGCCGCCGCGCCGTCGCGCCCCCGCCGAGGCGCGAAGGCGCCGATCGGCTCGATTTGGCGCCTCAGGCGGCCGGGCCGGAGGCGCGGTCGGAGGCGGGCGGGCGCGCGAGGCGGCCGAGGCGCAGGCCGAGGCGAGGCGTATTCGCGAGATGGGCGCGATAGGCCGGATCGTCGCCCCAGCGCTCGCGGCCCCGGGCCTCGAGCAGCGGAATGCCGCTGATGCGGGTCAGCAGCAGGTAGACGAAGACCGGCGAGACGAGGGTCACGAGCGACCAGCCCGAAAGCGCCGGCCAGGCGAGCCCTGCGATCCCGGTCCAGAGCAGGATCTCGCCGAGGTAATTCGGATGTCGCGAGCGCGCCCAGAGCCCCGTCGCGATGAAGCGATCGCGATTCGCCGGATCCTTCCGGAATCGCCGCTTCTGGCGGTCCGCCTCGACCTCGAGCCCGAAGCCCGCGAGCCAGAGCGCCAGGGCCGGGGCGTCGGCCGGCCCGAGCGGGGCAGGACTCTGCGCGGTCAGGGCGGCGAGGGCGGCCGCGGCGGTCAACGAGACCCAGAGCCCCTGGAGCACGAAGGCCATCAGGAAGCGCGCGAAATCCGGCTTGATCGCGTCGAAGCGCGGATCGCGGCCGTCCTCGCGGATCCGCCCGAAAAGGAAGAGACCGAGGCGGATCGCCCAGATCGCGACGAGCAGCGCCAGCAGGACCGAGCGGGCGTCGACCCCGTGCGCCGCTCCGAGCGCCGCCTCCGCATCCGGCCCGGCCTCCGCGAGCAGTCGACCGCCGATCGCCGTCGCCAACACGGAGAGGTACGTCAGGCTCCCCGTCAGGTCGTAGAACTTCTCGGTCTGGAAGAGCCAGGCCGGCACGAACGCCGCGACGTTCACGGCGAACGCGAGCGCGACGCAGAGCGCGAAGACCGGCAGCCCGAGAACGCGCACGCTCCCGGGACTGCCGGCGAACGCCAGCGCGGCCCCGATCGCGAGGATCACCGGCAACGCGATCAGGGCCTGGCGGGTTCTGCGGTGCATCGTTTCGCCTTCGCGACGAATCGGTCCGTTCAGGCCGTCTCGCGGATGATCGGCGCTTCGTAGGTCCCGAACATCTTGTCGTAGATCATCGTCAGCGTCGCGTAGTTGCCGTGGCTCATGTCGACGTGGTGGGCTGCGTGCACGCCCGTGATCGTGTTCACCCAGCCGAACGGAGCGGGCAGGTTGGTGTAGACGTGGTTCAGGCTGTTCAGATGCGTGAAGAGCAGGGTCGCGACCACCATCGAGCCGACGTGCAGCGGTCCGCCGGCGACGGCGGCGACGAGCGGGATCGTGCCGAGGAAGAGCGAGAGCCCGATGAACGTCTCCAGGGGATGCACGTAGAGCGCGTCGACGTAGGTGGGCTTGCGGGCCTGGTGGTGCAGGGCGTGGACCTTGCGGAGCAGGTTGCCGTGGAACAGGAAACGATGCGTCAGGTAGTACATGAAATCGAACACGAGCAGCACGGCGAAGACGTCGACGACGTGGCGCCAGATCGGCCGGCTGTCGAAGCCGACGCAGAAGGGCAGGATCGTGACGTAGAAGGCGAGGTTCGTATAGAGCCCCGACTTGTTGTTGATCTTCACCGCGTTGCGGAAGGTCTCGCGGGCGAGCTTGGTCTTGTCGACCGCGCGGTTGGTCTCCCGCATCTCGGCGAGGACCGGGATCTTGAACGTCAGGTAGTTGCCCACGATGCTCGTGAGCGCCAGCAGGCCGACGAAGGCGAGGGCCGCCTGCCAGTCGTAGTTCGCGCGGATCCAGTCGAGGAACATGTCGATCTCCTTTGCTTCCGGCGCGCTCGTCGCCGGGTCGGGTCTGGTTCGGGGCTCAGGGCGTCGCAGCCAGATGGACGGCGAGGCGCGCGGCGTCGCGGGATCCGAGCCGGTCGCGCAAACGGGCGGCGAGGCGGGCGAGGTCCGCCGCCGAGCTCGCACGCGGCGTCTCCGGGAGGCCGCCGCGCGAGCTCGTGCGATCGGTCGCGAGGCTCGCACCGGTCGAGGGCTCCGGAAACGCCGCGGACAGCAGGCCGGTCTCGAGCTCGAGGCCGCCGTAGAGCGCGCGCGCGACCCGCTCGAGGACCGCGAACGCATCGGGGCCGAGCGTCGCGCGGAAGCCCCGGTCCAGGGCGTCGAGGGCGCTCACCGAATCCTCGATCAGCCGCGTCCCGCGCGGCGTCAATCGGACGACGACGCCGCGGCGATCGTGGGGATCGGGCTCGCGGCGGAGGTAGCCGAGGGCCTCGAGATCCTGGGCCGTCGCGCTGATCGCCTGGCGACTCACGCGGTGGAGCAGGGCGAGCTGATGCAGACGCGCGCCGGAGGGGCCGATCAGGGTCAGGATCTGGCCGTGCGAGAGCTTGAGTCCGACATGGCCATGCTCGCTCGTCGCGTGCATGAGGCGCTGCTCGATCCGCGCGGCGACGAGCGGCAGGGCGCCGATCGAAGCCCGTCCGGACGCGAGTCCCGAAGGCTGGCCGGCGTCGCTCGCGAGCGTCTCGGCGAGGGCCGCGAGGGCGGCGACGAAGCGACCATGTTCGATCGGGCCGACCTGCTCGGCCTGCTCGGTCTCGAGCGCGCGCAGACAAGCGACCGCGTCCTCGACGAGCCGCTCTCCGGCGGTCGTCAGCACCGCGACCCGGGCGCGGCGATCCTGCGGCGCGTTCCGCCGCGCGACGTACCCCGCGCGCTCGGCGAGCCCGACGAGCTGGCTCGCCGCCTGGGGGCTGATCGCGAGCGTTCGGGCGAGCTCGGAGAGCGGCCGGGGCGCGCGGGCGATCAGCGTGATCGGGAGGCCGAAGCTCGGGCGCAGGTCGCGGTGGCCCCGCTGACCGACGAGATGGTTCATCAGCCGGATCTGCAGGTCGCGCGCGAGGCCGATCAGATGGCGCGCGAGATTGTCCCGGTAGCGCGCCCAGGCATCGGGGGCGGCGCCGGCGGGGGACTCGATCGAGGTCGGCTCGGAGCGGGGCCGCGGCATCGCCCGACTCTAGACGGGACGGGGCAGACCTTCAAGCTGGGTTGACAAGTTGATACAGGGCGATTGATGATGGGCGCGTCCGAGCCGGATCGGGACCCGTGCCGCGGCGCCGCCGGCCCGACCCGGGCGATCCGTTCGTCCGTCCGAGGAGGTCCCGTGCTCACGATCTACCACGCCCCCCGCTCCCGCTCGCAGCGCGTCGTCTGGCTCGCCGAGGAGATCGGGCTCCCCTACCGGCTCCACACCCTCGAGATGTTCAGCGACGCGATGAAGGCGCCCGAGTACCTGCGCATCCACCCGCTCGGGAAGGTCCCCGCGATCGACGACGACGGCTTCGTGCTCTGGGAGACGGCGGCGATCTTCGCCTACCTGATCGGGCGCTTCAGCGACGGCGCGCTGCTCCCGCCCCGCGAGACCCGGGAGGGCGCGAAGGCGCTCCAGTGGATGGAGTTCGGCGAGAACGCGCTCACGGTCATCATGGGAGAGGTCGCGGCCCACGCCGGCCCGATGCCCGAGAAATGGCGCATCCCGGCGCTCGTCGATCGCGGACGCGCGCTCGCCCCGAGCCTGGTCGGCGTCGTCGAGGACGCGCTCGGCGATCGGCCGTTCATCCTCGGCGACCGCTTCAGTGCCGCCGACATCCAGCTCGGCTTCGGGCTCGGGATCGCGCGGTATCTCGAATTCGTGAACGATTCGACGCCCCGCTCGAGCGCCTACCTCGCGCGACTCGAGGCGCGGCCCGCCTATCAGCGTTCGGCGCGGGTCTAGGGATTCGCTAACCGTCCGGCTCGAAACGGAGGACGGCACATGGCGGGAAGACTCGAAGGCAAGGTCGCGATCGTGACGGGCGGCTCGCGGGGGACGGGCGAGGCGACGGCGCGCCGATTCGTGGCGGAGGGGGCTTCCGTCGTGCTGGCGGACGTCCTCGACGAGGCGGGTCGGAAGGTCGCCGCCGAGCTCGGTGACCGGGCGCTCTACGTCCATCTCGACGTGACGAGCGAGTCGGAGTGGGCGGCCTGCCTCGAGCAGACGCTCGCGCGATTCGGGAAGCTCGACGTACTCGTCAACAACGCCGCGGTGCTCCACATCGCGCCGCTCGAGGAGACGAAGCTCGCCGACTGGGACCGCCTCGTGCGCGTGAACCAGACGGGACCCTTCCTCGGCATCAAGACCGTCGCGAAGGCGATGCGCGAAGGCGGCGGCGGCTCGATCGTCAACGTCTCGTCGATCGATGGGCTCGAGGGCATGAGCTACGTCTCGGCCTACGCCTCGACGAAGTGGGCGCTGCGCGGGCTCGCGAAATGCGCCGCCCTCGAGCTCGGCCCCGACGGCATCCGCGTCAACACCGTCTGTCCCGCCGGCGGCAGCGACGAGATGGCAGCGCCCTGGCGACCGCCGGGCTCGAAGGACACCTCGGGCTACATGGACAAACGCCCGATCCCCCGCCGCGGCACGGTCGAGGAGATCGCCGCGATGATCCTCTTCCTCGCCTCCGACGAGTCCTCGTTCTGTACGGGGGGCGACTTCCCCGTCGACGGCGGGCATTCCTGCGGCAGCCGGCTGGCGGCTCGCATCCCGCGACGGAGCTAGGGGAGGAATCCCGGCGCCCGGCGGCCGCGGACGTCGCCGCGGACCGCCGCTGCGGATCGCTGATGCGAAAAACACTCGTGCGTGCCGGGAATTTCCCGCCTTCGGGTGGATTCAGGGGTCGCGTTGCCTGGGGGAAGGGCCGGTAGGGCGAAGCGAGGGGTCGCCCCATTCCGGGGTGGCGCAGCGCGGTGATGCATGGCCCAGGAATCGTCGATCGACAGCCCGAAGCGCGAGTCCATCACGCTTCTGCTCGTCGTCGAGGACGATCCGACCGCCAATCGGCTGGTCGAGGTCCTCTCCCGACCCGACGGCGTCGGTTATGTGATCACCCGCGTGCTGCGCGTCGAGGACGCTCTCCGACTGCTCCAGGAGACGCCCTTCGACGCGATGCTCCTCGATCTCTCGGTCCACGAGGGGCCGGGCCTCGACTCCCTGATGCGGGCGAGCGCCGCGACGCGCAGCATCCCGGTCGTCGTGCTGACCTACCAGCGCGACGAGGCGACGGTCCTGAAGGCCGCGCGCGCGGGCGCGCAGGACTGCCTGTCCCGCGGCGAGGTCACGCCGGAGCTGATTTCGCGCACCATCGTCCACGCGATCGAGCGCCACAAGATCCTCCAGGACCTGACCGAGGCGAAGCAGCGCCAGCGCTTCCTCGCGACCCACGACACGCTGACCGAGCTCCCGAACCGCTATTCGTTCATGCAGCAGCTCGGCCCGATGCTCCACGCCGCGAAGCGCCGCGAGACGAAGCTCGCCGTGCTCTTCTTCGATCTCGACGGCTTCAAGGCGATCAACGACAACCTGGGCCACGGCGTCGGCGACGAGCTGCTCACCGACGTCGCGCGGCGTCTGCGCAAGGCGATCCGCAAATGTGATCTGATCGCACGCATCGGCGGCGACGAGTTCCTCGCCGCGATCCAGGACGTCGAGCACGAAGAGACCATGCAGAAGGTCGCCGACTCGATCCGCAAGGAGATCGAGAAGCCCTACCACCTCGACGGACACGAGTGCTGGATCAGCGCCAGCATCGGGATCTCGATCTACCCGCGCCACGGCGAGCAGGCGGAGCAGCTGATCCAGAACGCCGACACGGCGATGTACCAGGCGAAGGGCTCCGGCAAGAATCGCGTCTGCCTCTTCAGCGACGAGATGAACGAGGCGTCGGTCGAACGCTTCGAGCTCGTCTCCGGCCTGCGCGAGGCGGTCCACAGCGGTCAGCTCCAGCTGATGTTCCAGCCCCAGGTCAGCGCGGCGACCGAGGAGATCGTCGGCGTCGAGACCCTCGTGCGCTGGCACCATCCGACGCGCGGGATCGTGTCGCCGGCGAACTTCATCGGCGTCGCGGAGGACGCCGGCGTGATGGTGCAGCTCGGCGAGTGGGTGCTGCGCAGCGCCTGCGAGGCCGCCGTCGGCTGGGCGTCGAAGAGCTCGGCGCGAGTCGCGGTGAACCTCTCCGGTCGCCAGCTCGACCATCCGGACTTCCCGAAGCGGGTCAAGAAGATCCTCTTCGAGAGCGGGCTCCCGGCCTCGCGCCTCGAGCTCGAGCTGACCGAGTCCCTCGCGACGAGCGAAGCGTCGCTGCGGACGATCGGTGAGCTGCGGGCCCTCGGCATCCGCGTCGCGATCGACGATTTCGGGACGGGCTATTCGAGCTTGACGCTGCTCAAGCGGCTGAACATCGACATGCTGAAGATCGACCAATCCTTCGTGCGCGGCGCGGCGCAGACGGATCCCGATCGCGTGATCCTCGCGGCGATCATCCACATGGCGCGCGGTCTCGGCCTCGACGTGCTGGCGGAGGGCGTCGAGACGACCGACGAGATGCGCGCGCTGCTCGATCGCGGCTGCTCGCTGATGCAGGGGTATCTCTTCTCGAAGCCCGTCGACAAGAACCAGCTCGAATGGCTCGTCACGAATCCCGAGGCGCCCTGGCGCCAGATCCTCGCGGATCCCGAGGCCTGGAGCGCGGCAAGCGGGGCCGAAGCCTTCGCGGGCGCAGAGGCCGCGACCTCCGCGACGGGACCGGGCGCCGCCGCGGCGGGCGGGCGGGTCGAGCTCGGTCGGATCGGGGCGCGCAGCGGATCGCGGATCGATCCCGACGAGGACCTCTATCCCGTCTTGAAGTCACCGGC
>JBIPOQ010000046.1:0-12718 GCA_044379055.1 Myxococcota bacterium | reverse complement strand
CGAGGCGCCGGGAGAGCCGATCGCGGCGCGCTCGTCGTGGCTCGGAGGCCTGCTACGCACGATCGCGCGGGCGCTCCTGTTCGCCTTCGCCTTCGGCTTCCTGATCGGAACGCTGATCCGCTGCTCCGCCGAGCGCAGCGGGCCCCCGCGGCTCCAGTACCTCGGCGAGCACCTCGCCGCGGAAGGATCAGCTCGACCGGCGTGACCAGGCGACGTCGGCGACGCCGCGGCGCGCGTTCTCGTGGCGCGCGAGCACGAAGAGCAGATCCGACAGGCGATTCAGATAGCGGGTCGAGCTCGGCTCCACCGATTCGCCGGGGGTCGCGGCGAGATGAACGACCGCGCGCTCGGCGCGGCGACAGACGGTGCGCGCGACGTGGAAGGCCGCGGCGGCGGGCGTGCCGCCGGGCAGGATGAAGGTCGCGAGCGGCGCGAGCCCGGCCTCGAGGCGGTCGATCAGGGCCTCGAGCGCGGCGATGTCCGCTTCGTCGACACCGAGGACGCCCGCCTTGCGGCGATGGTCCGGGTCGGGCGTCGCCAGCGACGCGCCGAGGTCGAAGAGCGCGCTCTGGATGCGCGCGAGCGACTCCGCGAGCGCCGGGTCGCTGCCGGCTGCGATGGCCAGACCGAGCGACGCGTTCAGCTCGTCGACGTCGCCATAGCTCGCGACGCGCTGCGCGTCCTTGCCGACGCGCTCGCCGCCGAACAGGTCGGTCTGGCCGGTGTCGCCCCGGCGGGTGTAGATCTTCAAGTGGTTCTCCTCGACCGAAGGCGCAGGTCTCGCTGGGTTGCTAGGCGCGCTCGGCGAGCTCGGCGTCGACGATGCGGGCGAGCTCGTCCGCGTCGGCGGTGCTCCCGCCCGCGGCTCGCATGCTCGCGTCGCTCGACGGGAACGAACCGGACGCCCCGACGGTCGTCGCGGCAGCGGCAGCCGCGGGGCGTCCCGGTCCGACGATCCGCCGCAAGACGAGCACGGCCACCCCGCCGAACCCGACGAAGCCGAGCACGGGAAACACGTACGCCCAGAGCGTGATGCCCCGGGCCGGCGGTGCGCCGAGGATCTCCTCGCCGTGCTTCTCGACGAGCATCGCGACGACCTCTTCGCGAGTCGCCCCGGCCGCCTCCTGCGTCGCGATCCACTGGATCAGCTCGGTCGCCTGCGGGCTCGGGCACGACGCCACCGTGCGCCCCGGGCAGAACGGGCTCATGAGCTCGCCCGCGAGATCGTAGGCCCAGCCGGAACGCGCTCCGGACGCCTCCGCGGCGGACCCGCGCTCCTCGGCGGCGCGCGCCGTCCCGTCCGCCAGGACCAGACCCAGCATCAGGCATCCGAGCGCGACGAACCGGCATCCCCTCATGCGTGCGCTCCTCAGATGTTCCAATCGACGTCCAGCGCCTCGTCGACGAGGGCTCGGCCCTCGGATCCCTTCACGAGCAGGCGCGGCGCCTCGGACATCACCCGCGAGCCCGGCGGCACGCTGTGGGTCAGCCAGACGTTCCCGCCGATCACGCTGCCCGCGCCGATCACCGTGTCGCCGCCGAGGATCGTCGCGCCGGCGTAGACCGTGACGTCGTCCTCGATCGTCGGATGACGCTTCTTGCCGCGCAGCGCGGCACCATTCTTGATCGACGTCGCCCCGATCGTGACGCTCTGGTAGAGCCGCACGCGATGACCGATGACGGCGGTCTCGCCGATCACGATGCCCGTGCCGTGGTCGATGAAGAAGCGTTCGCCGATCTGCGCGCCGGGGTGGATGTCGATGCCGGTCCGGTCGTGGGCGTACTCGCTCATGACGCGCGGCAGGAGCGGCACGCCGTAGCCGTAGAGCTCGTGGGCGATCCGGTGGATCGCGAGCGCGCGAATCGACGGATAGGCGACGACGATCTCGTCGTAGCCCTTCGCGGCGGGGTCTCCGGCGTAGGCCGCTTCGACGTCGAGCGAGAGCATCTGGCGCAGCTCGACCAGGCGATGCAGGAAGCGCAGGACCAACGCCTCGGGCGTCGACGGCTCGGGGAGCGTCACCTGCTGCAGGAGATCGAAGAGTCCCTCCCCGACCGCAGGCACCTCGCTGCGCAGCTCCTCGGGATCGACCCGGAAGCGCAGCAACCGGGTCGCGCGATCGACCCAGTCCTCGACCTCCGTCGGATCGAGAATGCCCCCGCACACCGTCTCCGAGAGCACCGTCCCCTCGCAGCCCGCGAGTCCCTCGACCACCTCGTCGAGCACGTCTTCGGGACACACGAACGCACGGGCGCTCGCCGTTTGCGGCGGCGGCGCGGCCTTCAGCTTCGGGTGGGCCCTCGGCCTGGAGTCCGTATGATCGTGGGCCATCGGGACGCTCCTCGGATCCGTCGCGGATTCGGACGGGCGCGGGCCATAGAATGCCCCACATCGTCGGGATGGCCTAGGCCGATCTCGCCGTCCGTCCGCCAGGCGGCCGGGCGGCAGGGCGCATGAAGGCAACGCGCAGAACGAGCGCCTATGCTGACGCCGCGAGACCGGGCCCGGAACGCGGGGCCCGGGGTCGCGGGGCAGACGGTCGCTGGACCGAGGAGCCGGACCCGAGCCGCTCGTTCCCGGGCGTGGAGCGCGCCCTCGAGACCGGGGCATGGGGCGGCGGCCGACGGCCCCTTCTGACCCCATCGCGACCTGAATCGCGACCTCATCGCGAGCAGGCGCGAGCAAGCGCCACCGGAGCTTCGATTGGGCCCGATCTTCAGCCATTCGCGGATCTCGTCCTTCGAGAATTGCCCCAAGCAATTCGAGTTCCGCTACGTCCAGAAGATCGAGCGCGAGACGGAGTCGATCGAGGCCTTCGTCGGCAAGCGGGTGCACGAGGTGCTCGAGCGCCTCTACCTCTTCACCGGGCGGGGCCTGGTCCCGGGCATCGAGAAGGTCGTCGACCGCTATCACAAGCTCTGGGAGGAATCCTACGACGCCGAGCGCGTCCGCGTCGTGCGCGAGGGCATGGCCGTCGCCTTCTACCGTGCCCTCGGCGAGCGCTGCGTACGGGGCTACTACGTGCGCCATTACCCGTTCGACGACGGGGAGACCCTCGGCCTCGAGCAGCGCGTCGTCTTCCCCCTCGACGATGCGGGCCAGTACCGGATGCAGGGGATCATCGACCGCATCTCGCGCGCCCGCGACGGCGTGATCGAGGTCCACGACTACAAGACCGGTGCGCGGGTCCCGACCCAGCGCGTCCTCGACGAAGACCGCCAGCTCGCGCTCTACCAGATCGGCCTCGCGAAGGAGTACGGCGAAGGGACGCCCTTCCGCCTCGTCTGGCATTACGTCGCGAAGGACGTGACGCGGATCTCGACGCGCACCCGCGAAGACCTCGACGTCCTGCGCCGGACGACCATCTCGCGCATCGAAGAGATCCGGACGGCGACGGCCTTTCCGCCCCGCAAGTCCGCGCTCTGCAGCTGGTGCGAGTACCGCGAGATCTGCCCCGCCTTCGCGGCCGAACGGCCCGAGGCCGGGCCCGCGGTGCAGCGCGATGGACCGATCGATGCGTCGGCCGATGCGCCGGCCGATGCCGCGGTCGGGGGGCCGACCGCGGCGCCGGCCGTATCCCCGGCCGTGGCAACGAGCGCGGCGGCGAGTGGCCCGGTCGATGGGGACCCCGTCGCGCGCCCGTCCGAGTCCCCCGCGCGGACGCCGTCCGAAGCCGAAGGTCGACAGCTCAGGCTGTTGTGACGGGGATCGCAGACGACGGCGAGTCGTCCGGCCCCCCGGCGATCGCCGCGACGGCTCTGCTAGTGTCGACGATCATGGCCCTTCGAATCGAACGCATCCCGACGCTCTCCGACAACTACACCTATCTCGCGATCTGCGACGAGACGAACCACGCCGCGATCGTCGACGCCCCCGAAGTCGATCCGGTCGTCGAGCGCGTCGGGATCACCGGCGCCGAGGTCAAGCTCGTCCTCTCGACCCATCACCATCCGGACCACTCGATGGCGAACCCCGAGCTCGCCGCGCGCTACGGCGTCCCCGTCTACGGCCACGTCTCCGACGCCCAGCGCATGCCGGGCATGACGAAAGGCATCGACGAGGGCGACGAAATCCGCGTCGGCCAGCACGTCGCCCGCGTCCTCTTCATTCCCTCCCATACGATGGGCCACGTCGCCTACGTCTTCGACCGCGCCCGCGCCGTCTTCACCGGCGACATGCTCTTCGCCGCCGGCTGCGGCCGGCTCTTCGAAGGCAACGCGCAGATGATGTACGACGCCCTCTGCGGGAAGCTCGCCGCCCTGCCCGACGACTACCTCGTCTACTGCGGCCATGAGTACACCGAGGGCAACCTGCGCTTCGCCCTCTCCGTCGAGCCCGAGAATCCCGAGATCAAGGAGCGCTACGAGGCCGTCCGCGAGCTGCGCGCCCGCGCCGCCGACGACTGGCATCAGGCGACGCCCGCGGAGATGACGATCCCGTCGACGATCGCCCTCGAGAAGGCGACCAACCCCTTCATGCGCGCCGACAGCGCCGCAGAGCTCGGCCGCCGGCGGACCCTGAAGGACAATTTTTGAACGATCGCGAGTCGGGCGGACCCGCCGGCGCGTCCGCGGGCGACCGCCCCGGCCTCCCCGCCGGCGCCACGACCACGACCATCCCCCATCGCGTCGGCTTCTTCGAGACCGACGGCATGGGCATCGTCCACCACGCGAACTACCTGCGCTTCTGCGAGAACGCCCGCGTCGCCTGGCTCGAAGAGCACGACCGGGGCTATCCGGCCTGGATCGCGGCCGGGCTCCATTTCGCGGTGACCCGGGTCGAGCTCGACTATTTGCGGCCGGCGCGCTTCGACGACCGGCTCGAGGTCACGACCTGGCTCGAGTGGGTGCGCGGAGCGTCGCTCGCGATGGGATATGCGATCACTTGCCGAGGAACGATGCTGGTGCGGGGGCGGACCGAGCATGCGTCGGTCGACGACGCGGGCAAGGTTCGCCGGATTCCGCGCGAGGATCGCGAGCGGCTCGGGCGGAAGGCGCTCGGGGCGGATCAGAGCGAATAGGCGGGGATGCCGATGCCGCGCTTCAGGGACTCGGGAGGGCTGCAGGCGGTCGTACCCATCAGCAGGAAGCCGAGGGCCAACGCGAGCGCAGCCCGCCTTCGGCAGTCAGGGGACTCCGGGAAGGGGATAAGTCGTTCAAGCGGCTTGAACCGCCCATCCCCCACGACCGCGAAGGCGGCAGCACGTTCTGCCCGACTCGTCATGCGCTGCTCATCGAATTGGACTGGCCCCGCGTCCTCCGCGATGACCTGGCGAGTGACGCTCATGGACCCGGTCGCTGCCCGCACTGCGCGGCCGCGATTGCCCGGCGCTTCTCCAGATTCGAGGGCGGCTTCGGCAAACGGCGAATTCCGGTACGGCCGGCAATGCCCTGATGCGCGCCCGGCTTGGCGGTTGGTCCTGCCGGCGCTTTCGGAGTCCCGGGCGCCCGTCCGGCTCCGCTTCGCACTCCGTCGGTGAGCGCCGACGGGCCCCGAGGCGGCCGAGCTGGCATCATGGTCCTGATCGTCGATGAGGAAAAGGCAGCTTGATCTTTCGATGCACCAGACCATCGCCGACGGACATCTTGCTGCTCGACGAGCTCGTGCGTGACCGGAACGGCTCGGACACCGCCGCCAGGGCGCACCCGGAAGAGGCCGGCCCCCTGTTCGTGCCGATCCGGGACCCGGAAAGCGGGTTTCCCGCCAACCCGCTCGGCTGGCAATGACGCAACCGAATTCTCCGACGAACGCGTGCGAGAGGATCGCCGACGGACGGGCGTCGGAGTGCTCGGACAGGAGCGATTGCATTTCTCCGACGAGGCGCAGGCTCGGCTTCGCCGCGATCCTCCTCATGCTGCTTCTCAGCAGCGCTTGTGCCGTGCAGAGGCAAATCGGCTTCGCAGGGCAGCTGCCGGCCGATGCTCTTCAGGTGAGCGAATCCGATGGTGCCCGCTGTGTCCGCGCCGAGAAGGGGCCGGAGAGCCCGTTCGGCGAAGCGCTTCCCGGTCCCGAGACCGACCCCGAGCTGATCGGCTACCTGGAGGCGCTGTCGCCCGACGCGCGACGCACGGCAGTGGCGGCGGGCCTGCAGCCGTCGATCGCACGCTTGTTGCGCGAGCGGGCCCGCAGCGACGGCAGGCCGAGCCTCGAGCAGCTCGCCCTGCGCCAACGGGTCGATGAGCGCCTGGCCGCCCTGCCGTCGCAGATGCTCTCGCTCGAGTTCGAGTGCGAGTGCATGATCGCGCTCCTGGAGCGAGTGCTGGCACGACACGATGCGGAGGAACGCGATCGGCAGTTCAAATACACCATCGCTTCCCTGGTGGCCGGGGCGGGCTTCAGCCTCGGGGCCGGGGCCTGGGACCTGGCCAACAGCCACGCGGCGAATCCGGACTTTGACGATGGCCCCCTGGTTACGGCTCTGGTCGGGGCGGTCGTCGTCACGGGGCTCAGCGTGGCCGCCCTGGCCCCGTCTCAGCGCGCCTTTGCCCTCTCGCACGCGCATAACATTCTCGTGCCGATGGCCCACGGCGAGGATGCCGGGGGCATCTACCCGCTCTTCGTATTCCGCATGCTCACCCTTCCGACAGCCTCGGGCCAGCCGACACCGCGCGATGATCTGCTGGAGCGCTGGAGCGACTTGATCGAGAACGCAGCCGCGGGCGATCGTGCGTTCCTGGAGCGCCTGCTGTACGGGGCCGGGGGCATCTACGACGCCGAGGCGATGCGATTGCGCGTGAGCTTGCTGGCCGAGCTGGAGATCACGCTGGACTCGCTGGCGCGCCACGTCGACGAGCTGACCCGGGCCCTGCATCTGGCGCTCGGAGAAGGCGAATCGCCGCGGACGGGAGCGGATTGATTTTCGAGGGCGTCTGCCACCCCGTTCGGCTTCCGACAGGCCCGATCACGTACGGGGACCGTTTCGCCCTGCAGACCTGGATCAAGCCGGCCGACCTCGAGTGCCCACAGGTCCTCTGGGACGACTTCGGCTTCGCGGCCATCGGGGCGGACGCGGCCTCGGAGGGATTGCTGTCCTTCGAGGGCGAGATCGATGGCCTCCTGCTCGAGCCGTACGGGACCGGACCCGAGCCCTCGCTCGCCGGGATGCTCGTCGCCGGCGCAGCCGGCCTCACCGTCGCGGCGAGGGCGCGTCGCAACGGCCGGCTTCCCCGTTCGGATCCCGCTCACGCGCCGGTCGGGCCGACGGCCTCTGGATCGTCCGCTTCGATGGCTTCCTCCCAGACCGACTCCGCCGTGCGGCCTTCGCGCAGGGCCTGTCTCTCGAGGTCCTGGCGCACGAAGAGCAGCAGATTGCTCACGTGATCGCGTGCGGCGTTCAAGGGCGACAGCAGGTCGCTCACCTGCGTCTGATTGCCGAGCTCCCCCGCGCTGAATCGGGCAAGCGCGTCGCTCTTGAGCTGCAGCAGGCTGCGGTGCAGCGCGGCGAGGGGCTCGAGCTCGAGCTCCGAGGAGAGCTCGATGTCGGCGATGCGGCGCTCGAGGCCGGCGAGCTCGAGCTGGAAATGGGTGAACAGCGCATCGCGTGCAGACTGCGCCTGCTGTGTCCAGAGCCGCCAGGCGAAGAGGGCGGCGCCCAGCAGTGCGCCGACGACGCTCAGCCCGTTGGCGAGCCGGTCGACGTCGCTCGCCGCCACGATCGGTCGTTCGCGCGCGAGATAGGCCCGGGCTCCCGCGTGCCGCGGCAATCCGGGGGGGGCGCTCGAGGATCCTCCGGTCGAGGGGGGGATCGGGCACCCGGGCGAAGCGCGTCTCGAGGGCGATCTCCAGCACGCGCTCGACGAGCTCCGACGGGAGATCGCGGTGGGCGACCAGGACGAGATGCGCTCCGATCGTGGCGATCGGCGTCGGCGGGATCGCCGGCGCGGCGTCGTAGAGATATGGGGGCAGCACGAACTCGACGGTCGCACGACGTTCGACGGCAGCCGAGATGGGATCACCTTCCGCGTCGGAGAGCAGGGCGCCGAGCCGGAACGAGCTCGCGAAGGGCAGGGGGACGAGCCCGTAGCCGTGCTTCTGGATCAGCTCGATGGCGATCTTCGATGGCACGGTCCCCAGATGAAAAATCGCGTCCGCCTGGCGGGCGCGATCGCCCTTCGCGAGCGACGCCATGAGATCCGCGAGGTCGATGCGTTCGCCGATGCACGCATCCGCCGACGGCTCGGGGGCGCAGCGGATCTCGGCGAACCGCAGCACGTCCTCGCTCAGAAGCGCAGAGGCCGATCCCGGCGGGCCGAGATCGACGCGCAACCCGCGCAGGCCTCGCAAGGTTCCGTCGGCGAAGGCGGGCAGGTGCTCGCGTTTCACCAGCAGGTGGAGAGCCTCGTCGAACAGCGGCATCACTTCGCGCAGCTCCGGATGGATTCCGCGCAGATCCAGCACGCTCGAGACGATCGCGAAGTCGATCCTCCGATCCCGCACGGCATCGAGCTCGTCGAGGGTGCTCGACGTCTCGATCAATCGCGTCTCGAGGCCACTGCGGCTCATCTCCTCGGCGAGCGAGCGGGCGATCAGCGCACGGGAGGTGAGGGAGGAGCCGGCGGTCAGCGTGGTCGTGGTCGGGCTGGGCGCTGTCATGCGCGCGACGATCACGGCAGCAGCCGCGACGGCGAAGAGGCCGAGCGCGACGGTCCGCCAGATCGGAGCAGCTCGGAGATCGGATCGGAATTCGGATCGGGCCACGTCCCTCCCAGAGTACACGGGGACGGCGCGCGTGACAGGATGATCCTGACCGGCGGCCCGGAGATCAGGCGGGGGATCCCTGCCCCTGCGCTCTGGCTCACTCGTCCTTCAGGACCCGGACGATCTCTTCGACGGATCGCCGGACGACATGGCTGAGCCCGGTGGTCCCGTACCGGGAGTGCTGATCGATCTCGAAATCGCCGATTCGCTGGTGGGTCTCCGGGATGGTCGACTGCACCTGCAGGGCGCCGGGTCGGCTTCGATCGTGCGCGCATGGCACGTCCGTCGCGGCCCGTGCAGGACCTCCGCGGCCGTCCGCGATCCCTAGCGAAGCCGACTCGTATCGACGTCGAACAGCTGCAGGTCGTTCTGCTCCTGGCCGACGCCCGCGGCCCGAGACGCCCGCGGTGGGGGATAGGCGAATCAAGCCCGATCTTCCGCACCGCCGTTAAGTTTCATTACGTAGACCAGGCCCCGGCCGGGGCTAGCGCGCCAAGATCACGCCCAACGTGATCCCCGTCATTCCGTCGCTCGTCCAGAAGGCGATTCTTGGCGGCTCCTGAGTCTTGGTGGCCGAATTCGCGCGCCGAATGAAATCCTGGACGAGCTTCGGATCAATCGAGAAAGCGCACGCGTCCGGTTCCGAGCTCGTAGACGGCCCCGACGAGCGTGACCCGCTTGTCCTGAATCGCACGTTTTGCCTCCGGAAGCGCCGTCAATTGGCGGATCGACCAGCGCACATTGGCCTCCACGGATGCGCGGAGGAGAGTCTCCCTGTCCTGTTTCAAGTCGAGCTCGCCGAGCCCGGGCTTGATCGATCGGATCAACGATTCGATGTGCTCGGGCTCCGTGGCCCGATTCAGCATCTCTTCCACCGTCGCCGTCACGGCCCCGCAACCCTCATGACCCAGCACGACGACCAGCCGGGTATGCAGATGGGCCACGGCATATTGCAACGAGCCGATTACGTCTTCGGCGATGATGTTGCCCGCCAGGCGGATGGTGAAGAGATCTCCGAAGCCGACGTCGAAGATCAGCTCGGGCGGCACGCGCGAATCGCTGCAACCCACGATCGTCGCGAAGGGTTGCTGGGCCTCGACGAGGAGGCTGCGCCAGGACGAATTTTCGTGTGCGTGGCGCGGCGCGTCGTCCATGAACCGGCGGTTTCCACTCTTCAGGCGCGTCAGCGCTTCATCCGCGTCGTTCGGATGTGGCTCCGAATCGATGGCGCCGACCGCGGTCTTCCCGGATGAGACGCCCGAGGCAATTACCAGGCCCGTGCAACAGGCGCCGATCAGCCAATGTCTTCGCGTAATGCCTGAGCCCATCATCGATGACACCTCCCTCGCCGCGAGTCTGCCACAGGCTCGCGTCGATCGGTCGACGACATCCGACACGAATCGCCATCGATAGAATCCCCCACGCGCGCCGCGGTCGAATCGGGGCTAGGGTTCGGATTCATCGAGACGGGCTCGGATCGACCTGTATTCGTGAGCGAGAAGACGTTCATGATCTCGGACGTGGAGATGCGTCGCGGCGGCGACGAGCGGCTCGACTCCGGTCGACGAACAGCGGGGCGGATCGTCCCGTTGCTCGCGAGCCTGGCGTCGGAATTCTTGCTGGTCGGCTCCGCAGCCGCAGGCGGGCTCTACGCCAACTCGCTGTCGACGACGTCCCAGGGCAATGCGGGGGCGGGCCGAGATGCCTGGGTGCCCGATGCGTCCGCGACGCTTCACAATCCGGCGTCGATGACCCGATTGACGGATCATGGTTTCGCCAGCGGTCTATCCCTGGTGGCGGGCAACGTCCGGTTCGACCCGGATTCGAATTCCCCGAGCGGCACGGCCAGCGGCGGCAATCAGGTCGGTGTCGCCCCTCTCGCGAGCTTCAGCTACGTCCATCGGCTCTCCGATCGCGTTCGCCTGGGGCTGAGCTTCTTCTCGATCTCGGGATCTGCCCTCGACCCCGACAACGACTGGGCGGGTCTCTTCGAGCTCCGGAAGCTCTCGCTGTGGACGATCAGCAGCTCGCCGACCGCCGCGATTCGCGTCACCGACTGGCTCTCGATCGGCGGTGGCCCGATCGCGAGCTACGGCGTACTGAACTGGAATCTGAAGGCCGAGTGTCCTCCGGCATCGGGCACCGAGCGCAACGTACGGATCGACCAGCTCAACGATTGGGAGGCGGCGGGTCTTTCGCCCGGTCTCGACTCCGAATTGCCCATGGCGCAGTTCGTCGAGGTCAGCGCCTACTGCCAGGCCACCGAACGGCTCGCGCTGCTCGGGACCTTCAACTGGGAGGACTGGGGCGTGGCGAACGAGCTCTCGATCACGCTCGCGTCCAATACGGTCGACGTCACGACCGGCTTCAACGACACCCACAAGATCGGCCTCGGGGCGAACCATCGCATGAACGATCGCTGGCTGATGCAGACGGGCGTCATGTACGACACGTCCGCCCTCAGGAACAAGGACCGCAGCCCGGCGCTTCCCGTCGACGAACAGATTCGGTTCTCGCTCGGCGCTCAGCACGAACTGAACGACGCCGTCACCCCGGGCATGTCGCTCACGTACGTCGGTCTCGGCGCCGCCGAGGTTCGCAATCCGACCGTCCGAGGCGACTACAAGAACAACGACCTGTTCATCTTCGACATGACGCTCGCGTTCAAGCGCCTCCCCTGGAGCGGGAAGCTCGGCTTCACTGGCGCGGGGACCTGAGTCCCATCACGGTGCCGATTCGGGCACGGAGGGTCGGGGCAGACCCGCACGAATCTTCTGCGAGAAATCCGGCGCCTCGTCTGCGGCATGCGCGACCGGGTTGACGTGCGAGAGACGCCTCAACTCTTTGAAGGGCATGCTGGTATCGAGCATGCCGTTCTCGTAGACGTATTCCGACGCGTAGCCGCTCAAGAGGATCTTCCACGAAAACCGGTGGGCGCCCGGGTTCACCTTCGTGTGCCGGTAGACGTTGGTCGTGCAGTTCGTGGTCCCCGTGTTGTAGAAGGCCGGGTGATCTTTCAAGTCATTGATCTCTCGCAGATAGTCGAGGAAGAGGCGCTTCGCATTCTCGGGGGGCGCTGCCGTCCGGTAGAGATAGACGTCTTCGACGGGGTCCTTGCGGTAGTTGGTCCGCAGGCGGATCAGATCACGATCGTCGCCGACGACATAGATCAGCTCGTACTGGCGGAAGAAGCCCCGAATGGTGTCGTAGCTCTCGCCGACCTCCTTTCGGGTCTCGATCGAGATCGTCAGGTAGTCGCGCCCCGCGAACCCGAAGCTCAGCATGACGTGCGCGATCGCGTCGCCCATCCAATAGACCGAGATCAGGTCGACCTCGTCGAGCTCGCGCAGGTCGAAGGTCTTGTCGTAGTAGTGCGGGGTGTAATCGAGATCCGTCCGGTAGTCGAAGTTGCGGATGTTGTGGACCGTGACCCGGTCCCCCTCGAAGGTGGCATAGGGAAGTCTTGCCACATCGGGCTGCCAATTGCGGTCGTTCGAGGGCCGGATGCTCCCCCATACGAACAGGAAGCCGACGAAGATCGCCCCGAATACGGCGATGGGGATCCAGGACCCATGCCGGCGCACGGCGGCGCCGGAGGCGACCAAGCCGCTCGCGGCGACCGCGATCGAGCCGACCGGCGATGCGAGGGGCCCGAAACACAGGGCGAGGGCCGCCCACGCGGTGAGCCCGAGAATCGTCAGCGTCAGAAGCACGCGGGTAGCTGCCTTCACGTGGAGTCGTCTCCTTTTCCGAGCCTCGTACGTGTTCGCGCTCGGCGAGCGATCTTCGCTCTCGATCGCCATGAGGCCTGCGCTCGATGCTACAGTCCGGGCTTCGTCGGCTTCGTCGATAGTCCATTTTTTTGCCAGTCGCGAGCGGCGGCGGGGCACGTGGTCGGGGAATGAGCGTGCGACACGCGACGAGCAAGACCGGACTCGCGAGGACCCTTTTGGGGGCCTGCCTGAGTCTGCTGCTGGGCGGCTGCAGCTTGATCCCGGGGAGCCAGTACGTCACCAATCT
>JBIPOQ010000443.1:0-3585 GCA_044379055.1 Myxococcota bacterium | reverse complement strand
CATTTCCAAATCGCGAGCGACGACCCCAGGAGCAGCGCCCCCCGATGACCCTCGGCGACCCGACCCGACGCGTCCCGCCGTCCGCCCCGCGCGACCGCAGCCTCGCGCGGGCGCTCGGACCGGCGCGAGCGACCTGGCGCTTCGACGTCTCGGACGCCGTCCCGTTCCCCGGCGACTCGACGATCGCGGTCGACGTCGTGGTGCCGCGCGATCTTCCGGCGGGCGCCGAATCCAGTGTGCTCGTCTGTCTCCCGGGCGGCTTCCTCTCGCGCCGCTACTACGACCTCGATCCCGGCGGCGACGGGCATTACAGCTTCGCCGAGGCGATGGCGGCGCGGGGCTTCGTCGTGCTCGCCTTCGACCATCTGGGCACCGGCGACAGCTCGAAGCCCGACCCCCTCGAGGCGGGCTCTTCGTTCGGCGTCGAGACCGTGGCCCGCGCGAACCAGCTCGCCCTCGAGCGGGCGCTCGAACGTCTCGCGCAGGGCGATCCCGAACGGGCGATTCCCCCGACGCGCTGCCGGGCGACGATCGGCGTAGGCCACTCGATGGGCTCGGCGCTGACCGTCGAGCAGCAGGCGTTGGCCCGGCCGCACGATGCGCTCGTCCTCTTCTCGTTCACGACCCGCGGTGTCCCCGCCTTCCTGAACGAGGACCAGCGCCGCTATGCGAACGACCCGGTTCGTGCGCGTCGGGAGCTCGGCCAGCTCGCGCAGCGGAGCTTCGGGTCGCCCTATCCCGCACGAGCGAACGACAGCAAGGCGAATCGCAGGGCGGCCTTCGGGGTCGGAACTGCGCCGCCCGCCGCCGAAGAATTGCTCCACGCCGCGTCGACCGATCTGCTCGGTCTCGGCGGACTGCTCTCGATGATCCCCGGCGGTTACGCCCCATCCGCCGCGGAGATCGACGTCCCCGTCTACGTCCTGGTCGGGGACCACGATCTGCATACCGTGCAGGGCCTGCGCGACGAGCTCCCGAAGGCCCCCGTCGTCGCGACGCGAACGCTCGAGGACTGCTGGCATTGCCATTTCGTCGCCAATTCCCGCGCGACGATCTGGCGCGAGATTCCGGCCTGGATCGACGACGTCCTGCGTCGCTGATCCGAGCTCGCTGCTCCCGAAACCTCTCCCCCACCGCAACAGGAGGACGAACATGACCCCGACTGGAACCCCGAACGCCGCCCCGCGATTCTTCTCCGCCGACTCCCACTGCGTGATCACCGACGCCCACGTCAAGAAGAACCTCGCCTCGCGATTCCACGCCGCCTGGGACGCGGGCATGGCGCGCCACGCCGCGAAGCAGGACGCGATCCAGGCCGGCAAGAAGCTCGAGCTCGAGGATTTCGTCGATCTCGAGGCCGCGCGCCATCCCGGCTACTTCGACCCGAAGGCGCGGCTCGCGGCGATGGATGCCGACGGCGTCCAGTGCGAGGTGATGTACTCGGAGTTCGACTTCACGAGCAAGGTCTACGAGATCGGCGACGACTGGCAGGCCTGTGCCACCGCCTACAACGATGCCCTCGCCGACTTCGCCTCGATCGACCCGAAGCGCATCCTGATCACCTATCAGCTCCCCCTGATCGACGTCGACTACGCCGTCTCCGAGGTCTTCCGGCTCGCCCGCCTCGGCGCCCGCTCGATCCAGATCCCGAACTTCCCCTCCGAGCTCGGCATGCCCGACTACCACGATCGCCGCTACGAGAAGCTCTGGCACGCCTTCGAGGAGACCGGCATCGTCGTCGCGAACCACCTGACGCTGAAGACCTCGCTCTGGGACGTCTTCCGCCGGGACCCGACCCCCCAGAAGGGCATCTTCACGGCGCTCCCCGGCTTCGCGATCGCCGAGACGCTCTCCTGGTACGTCCTGACGGGCGTCCTCGAGCGCCATCCGAAGCTGCGGGTCGTGTTCGTCGAGCCCGGCCTCTTCTGGCTGCCCGGCTTCATCCGCTTCCTCGACTCCCGCATGCATCAGCACTACGACTTCCCGGGCGTGAAGCTCCTGCCCTCCGAGTATTTCCGGCGCCAGATGGCGGCGACCTTCGTCCACGAGCCCGAGGCGATCGCCGCGCGCCACGAGCTCGGCGTCGAGAACGTGCTCTGGTCGACGGATTTCCCGCACCCCTGCTGCAACTGGCCGAACGCCGCCGACAAGGTCGCGCACCTGTTCCAGGGCGTGCCGGAGGACGAGATCCGGAAGATCACGTGGCAGAACGGCGCGACGATGTACGGTATCGCCTGAGCGTTTCCAGCCTGCGCGGGCGGCCGACCGGATCGGAGCGCCGCGATCGGAGGGTCCCCCATGAGTCTCGTCCTCGACGGCATCCAGATCCTCGAGCTCTCGAACGGCATCGCCGGACCGATGGCGACGATGCTGCTCGCCGACCACGGTGCCCGCGTGACCCGGATCGAACGCCCGGGCGCCGATCCCCTGCGCGATCAGCTGGGCCACCACGCCTGGAACCGCGGCAAGCGCAGCGCCGTCCTCGACCTGAAGAACGGCGCCGACAAGCAGACCTTTCTCGCCCTCGCCGCGACGGCGGACGTGCTCGTCGAGGGCCATGCCCCCGGCGTGACGAAGAAGCTCGGCATCGACTACGCGACGCTCTCCGCCCTCAATCCGCGCCTCATCTACTGCTCGATCACGGGCTATGGCCGGGACAACCCCTACTCCGATCGACCGGGCTACGACGCGCTCGTCGCCGCGCGCTCGGGCTTGCAATGGGAGCAGCGCGGCCGCTTCGGCGGCTCGGCGCCGCATCTCTCCGGCAAGCCGCCGCTCTTCCCGGACCTCGAGGTCGCGCAGGAACGGCTCCAGGGCGCGCCGCGCGAGGGGCCGCTCTTTCCGGCCTCGCGCTTCCCGAGCCTCGGTGCCGCCTACGCCGCGGCGACGGCGATCAGCGCGGCGCTGCGGGCCCGCGAGATCACGGGTCGCGGGCAATGGGTCGAGACCTCGCTTCTGCAGGGCGCCCTCGCCTCCGGCGTGCTCGCCTTCGCGATGGCCGAGAAGCTCGACACGCCGATGTTCATGTCCTGGGTCGGGGACAGTCGCTCGCCGAAGGGCCTCTTCGAGTGTCGCGACGGCCGCTGGATCCACGCCTGGCCGCCGAATCCGCGCTTCATCCTCTCGGCGGGCGCCGGCGAGACGATGAACGCGACGCCGGACCTGACGGTGCGCGAAGATCCCGAGCGGATCGGTCTCGGCGTCGAGGAGATCTTCGTCCTCGACCATTACTGGGAGCCGATGGCCCAGACCGTCCGCAAGTTCACGGCCGACGAATGGACCGAGGCAGGTGCCATCGCGCAGGTCTGCATCCAGAAGGTCCGCTCCCCCGAAGAAGCGCTCGCCGATCCGCTCCTCGTCGCCGACGACGTCGTGACCGAGCTCGAGGATCCCGAGCTCGGGTCGATCCGTGCCGCCGGAGTCCTCTACAAGCTCGAACACTCGAGGGGAGAGATCCGGGGGCCCGCCCCGCGACTCGGGGCCCACACTTCCGAGGTCAAGGCCGAGGCCGCAGCGGCCTCCGGTCGCGCGGCGGGCGCAGCGACGGGTGCCGCTTCCCACCGTGCCTCGCCCGCCGGCACGAAG
>JBIPOQ010000442.1:0-3592 GCA_044379055.1 Myxococcota bacterium | reverse complement strand
GCCATCGCGGTCTCCTTGTGCCGGGCCCGGGAGCAAGATCCCGGACCGGTCGGGACCGGCCTCGCGTCGGATCCCTGGGAAGGGTTCTAGCGCGCGTCGATTCGCTTCGCCCGTGCGGTCCGCCGGAGATCTCGTTCCGCCCCGCCGCATCGCCGGGCTGCCCTCGAAGTCGGCTCGTCGGAGCCAACCGGGCGATCTAGCGTTCCAGCCATGACGCCGAGCCCGCCCTTCGATGCGTGCGCGATCGATTTCGCCCTGCTCCCGAGCCAGGGCATCGAGATCCCCGACTACCACGCGCGAATGGCCCAGCTCCGCGCGCGGGAGAGAATCACGCCCGTCACCTTCGCGGGCCAGCCCTCCTGGCTCGTGACGCATCACGCGGACGTGCTCGACCTGCTCGAGGACGAGACGCGCTTCAGCTCCCGAGCGCTCCATGAAGCGAACAGCTTTCCCGTCATGGGTCGCAACGTGATGGGCATGGAAGGCGACGAGCACCGGCTCCACAAGGCCCTTGTCTCGCCCCCCTTCCGCCGGGGCCACGTCCAGGCCCATTACGTCGAACCGATCCTCCGCCCGCTCTGCCACGAGCTGATCGATCGTTTCGCCGACCGCGCCGAGGTCGATCTCGTCGCCGAGTTCACGAAGGGATTTCCGCTGACCGTGATCGCGCGGCTGCTCGGCCTCCCGATCGAGGACGAGAAGAAGTTCTCGCGCTGGGCCATGGCGCTGATCTCCTACGCCTTCGTCCCCGACGAGGCACGCGAGGCGGCACGCCACTTCGACGCATTCCTCGCGCCGCTCCTCGCCGAGCGGCGGCGGCGACCGGGCGACGATCTGCTCTCGCGCCTCGCCCATGCCGAGGTCGAGGGCGTGCGCCTCTCGGACGAGCTGGCGCTGTCGTTCGTGCGCGTGATCTTCGCGGCTGGGACCGACACGACCTACAACGCGGTGGGCTCCCTGATCCACGCCCTGCTCCGCCATCCGGAGGCCCTCGAGCGCGTGCGCGCCGACCGCACGCTCCTGCCCGCGGCCGTCGAGGAAATGCTCCGCTGGAACGGACCGATCGGGGTGCTGCCCCGCATCCTGCCCGCCGAGGCCGAGTTCCTCGGCCAGACGCTGCCGGCGGGCTCGACGATCCTGGCAGGGCTCTCCGCGGCGACCCGCGACCCCGAAGTCTTCTCCGACCCCGATCGCTTCGACCTCGACCGCACGCACAAGAGCCAGCTCGCCTTCGGCTTCGGCCAGCATTTCTGCCTGGGCGCCCACCTCGCCCGCGCCGAGCTCGTCGTCGCCCTCGACGTCCTGCTCGACCGCCTGCCTCGGCTGCGCCTACTCGAAGAGCCGCGCTTCGTCGGCTGCGTCATCCGGGGGCCAGATCAACTACGCGTCGCCCTGCACTGAGCGGCCGGACCTGCCTGAGCCGGATGGGGGGAGGTCATCCCCCCGCCGTGTCCTCCCGAGCGATCCGCTCGAGCTCCTCCTCGCCGAGGGGAGCCGCCTGCTTCACGCGCAGACTCTCGCGCCACTCCCGGGCGAAATCCCGATCGAGGCGCACGTTGACCGTCGCCGTCACGAGCATCGCGATCAACGCCCCGACGCTTGCGAGAGCCATGTCCTTGTGGGCATCCCAGGGATCACCCTGAGTCCCGAGATAGGCGGTCCCGAGCTCGCCGCCGAAGACGATCGCCGCCGCCCACTCGACGAGCTCGTAGAGCATCGACGTCGACATCGTGAGGTCGAGCGGAAGGAAGTAGCCCCAGAAACCTCGCGCTTCCCCGACCCGTAGAAAGACCTCGCGGATGGGATAGGCCAACAGCAACCCATAGCTGAAATGGACCAGCCGATCGAAATGGTTGCGGGTCAGAGCGAACCTCTCGGTCGGGCTCCAGCCGAACAGCGCCTCGCACCAGGCGTCGTAGGGGACCTCCGAGTAGGTGTAGTGCGCACCGACTTCATGGAGGCAGAGAAAAAGGAAGATCAGAAGCCAGGAAAGACGCGAGAGCGGCATGCTTCGATGGGAAGCGGCCGCAGCAGCGAAAAACACGACGACCAGACCGTTCTCGAGCAGCCAGTCGGCGCGATGGGACGGTGCGATCCCGAGCGCAATCGCGAGCACGACGAAGAGCCCGCCCAGGATCTGGAGCGTCGTCGCGTAGGGGATGCGAGCCAGCGCGCGGAGCACGGCGGCACCGTAGCATTCCGAGGCTCGGCAACGTCGGAAGGCGCGGACCGGGCTCTCGCGAGGTGCAGAGCCTAATCGGTCTCGACGACCTCGACCTCGAGGCCCTCGGCGAGCTCGCCCTCGGCCCGGACGACGATCGCCTCGCCGCCGAGAAGGCCCTCGCGGACGACCACGGCGTCGCCGCGCTCGCCGCCGAGCGCAACGACCTGTCGACGCAGTCGTCCTTCCGTGACGACCCAGACCGCGCCGTCCTCGCGAACGCCCGCGCTCGGAATCGTCACGACGGCCGCCGCGCGGCCGTCCGGGCTCGTGGCCGGCTCGGGGTCCGCCGCCGCGAGGAAGGAGATCCGTACGCTCGAGTCCGGGCGGAGCGTCTCGTCGCGCTCGAGGAGCCGGACCTCGACCTTCAAGGTTCCCTTCTGGCGGTTGATCTGCGGATAGAGCTTGACGACCTGGGCCGCATAACGTCGGTCGGGGTAGGCGTCGGGCGTGACCTCTGCGGCCTGCCCGAGCGCGATCTTCCCGAGGTCGAGCTCGTTGACGTCGACCTCGGCGCGCAGATCGGAGAGATCCGCCATCCGGATCAGATCGCCGGAGCCCGCGAAGCCGCCGGGCACCGCCATCTCGCCGACCTCCTTGAGCTTCGCGAGCACGACGCCGTCCCGGGGCGCCCGCAGCGTCGTGTAGTCGAGATTGACCTTCGCCTCGCGCAGCGCCGCCTGCGCCTCCTGCACCCTCGCCTTCGCGACCCGCCATTCGCTCTCGCGCACGTCGAGGTTCGACTGGGACGTCACCTCCTGCTCCCGGAGCGCGCGTTGGCGCTTGGCGAGCGTCTCGGCGAGATCCGCGTTGGCGCGCGCGAGCTCGAGCGCCGCCTGGGTCCGCTCGAGAGCGGCTTCGTAGTCGCGTCGGTCGAGCTGGACCAGGGCCTGGCCGGTCTTCACCGGCTCCGACTCGTCGACGAGATAGGCGTCGATCCGGCCCGGCACGCGCACGCCGATCGAGATGTACTTGTTCCCGGTCACGACATAGCCCGAGCCCTGAAGCACGACGCTCCCCCGCGACGCGCCCCCCGACCCCGTGCCGCCGGATGCGCCCGCGATCTCCGCCGTCGCGTAGACGACCTCGACCCGAACCGGCGCCCCCGCCGTCGCACGCCAGAGGAGCGCCGCGCCGACGAGCAGCCCGACGCCGACGAGCGCCCAGACGAACCGGGCCCGCCCCGGTCGGCGCACGACCTTCGCCGCGCGATCGATCTTCAGCGACGAGAGCTCGTCGCGCAGGGATCGGTTCGGCCCCGTCTCCATCAGGCCCTCCGCAGCGCGTCGATCGGACGCATCCGTGCGGCATGCCAGGCCGGCATCAACCCGCCCCCGAGCCCGATCAGCGCGGCGAAGATCGCGGCAAAGC
>JBIPOQ010000207.1:0-6501 GCA_044379055.1 Myxococcota bacterium | reverse complement strand
TCGCCCGCTTCGCCCGCTGGCTGCCCGAGCAGCGCCCCCTCGGCATCTTCGTCCACAGCAACCCCCTCGAGGCCCTCGAGTCGAAGCCCTTCCATGCCGTCTGCGAGGGCGCGACCCGGATCCGGGGCGCGCGAACGACCCTGACCCGCGAGCGGTACAAGCAGCTGCTCGCCGATCGTCAGATCCGGCCCGAGGACGTCGCCTCGGCCCTCGAGCGGCTGCGGGGCCAGCCGCTCGAGGCGGTCGACGAGCTCCCGACGCCGCGCCCCGGCACGCTCCTGCTCTCGACGGTGCGGCCGGAGATGTCGATAGAGGCGAGCGCCCTCGTCGACGCCTTCCTGATCCGGATCCTGCCGGCCTTCCTCGACCTCGGCTCCGCGATCTGGCCGATGCCGAAGCGCGATCAGGGCCTGCTCGCCTCGGTCCGCTGGCTCGCGAGCACGCCGCTCGGTGTGCCCGAGCCGTGGCTCTCGAATCTGCGGACCCGTCTCGGCCGGGACGACTCGGCGATGTCGCTGATCCTCGGCTGCCTCGCGAAGCGAGGCGATCCAGAGACCGGCTGGCCCAACGTCCTCCACGACGCGCTGTTCGCCCTGCCCGGCTATGCCGGCATGATCCACCGCCTCGAGCACGTCCCGAACGAACGACCGCCGGGCGTCGAGGTCCGCCTCCTCGACTACCTCGCCCTGCGACTCGTCGTCGAAGAGCGGGCGCTCGTCGACATCGCGCACGGCCTGTACGGGCTAAGCGCCACGCTCGAGACGCTGGCGAGCTCGCTCGGCTCGTTGGCCCTGCTCGAATCCTCGCGGCGCAGCGTCCCCTGGTCGATCGAGCTCGGGGCGTTCCAGGACGCCTACGAAGAAGACTACATCCGGAGCTTCATCGGCGGGATCGTGATGGCGCAGCAGACGGAGCGGGAGACGCTCCCCGCCCGGATCCGCGTGCAGATCGCCGTGTGCATCGACGATCGCTGCGAGTCGATCCGACGCCACATCGAGGAGTCGGTCGAGGGCAGCGTGACCTACGGCTCGGCTGGCTTCTTCGGCATCGCGCTGAAGCACCGCGCCCCGCTCGATGCCGACGACAACGCCTCCTGCCCCGCCCCGGTCACGCCGACCCGCCGCGTCCGGGAGGCACTCCCGCCGGCCGACGCCGCGGCGCTCCAGCGCCGACGCCTCTATCGGCGCCTGTTCGGCGCATCGCTCGGCGACGACGCGTCCCGTGGCGCTCTGGGCGGGTTCGTCGCGAGCTTTGCCAACTTCCTGCGCGCCCCGCGAACCCTCGCCCACCTGCTCTTCCCGCAGCTCTTCGTCGCCCCGTCGCGGGAATTCGAAGGGACCGAGCTCGTCTACGACCGCTCGGTCGAGCCCGAGGGCTTCACGCTCGAGGACCGCATCGGGCTGGTCGAGGGCAACCTGCGCCTGATCGGCCTGATCGACGGATTCGCGCCCTGGGTCCTCATCGTCGGCCACGGCTCGATGTCGACCAACAACCAGTTCAACTCCGGCTATCAGTGTGGCGCCTGCGGCGGCAAGCGCGGGGGCATCAACGCGCGCGTCTTCTGTGCCTTCGCCAACGAGCCCGCGGTGCGCGCGGGGCTCGCCGCGCGCGGGATCCGGATCCCCGAGGCGACCGTCTTCCAGCCGGGCGAGCACGACACCGCCCTCGACGTCCTGCGCTGGTTCGACCTCGAGTCGCTCGCCCCCGAGCGCCGGCGCGACTTCGACCGCCTCGACGGCGAGCTCGCCGTCGCGCTCGATCGCAACGCCAAGGAGCGATCGCGGCGCTTCGTCGACATCCGGCTCGACGAGTCGATCCCGTCGGCGGCGGCGCGGGTCCGCGCGCGCACGGCCGACTTCGCCGAGACCCGCCCCGAGTACAACCACGCCACGAATGCCGCCTGCATCATCGGCCGCCGGTCGTTGACCCGGGGCCTGTTCCTCGACCGGCGGCCGTTCATGGTCTCCTACGATCCGACGACCGACGATGCCGAGGGCTCTCTGCTCCAGCGCCTGATGGGCGCACCGCTCCCGGTCTGTGCCGGCATCAGCCTCGAGTACTTCTTCTCGACGATGGATCCGGTCCGCTTCGGCTGCGGCACCAAGCTGCCGCATAACGTCGTCGGACTGCTCGGTGTCTCGAACGGAGCCGACGGGGACCTGCGTCCCGGACTCTGGCGTCAGACGATCGAGATCCACGAACCGATCCGGCTCGTGACCCTCGTCGAGGCGGAGCCCGAGGTCGTGACCCGGGTCCTGGGGCGCCTGCCCGCGGTGCGGAACACCGTCGTGCATTCCTGGATCCACCTCTTCGCCTGCTCGCCCTCGGGCCGTGGCTTCTTCCGCTGGGTCGGAGAGGGCTTCGAGCCGTACGCGGCCCTGCCCCACGTCCTCTTCGAGATGGGCTCCTCGCTCGAGGCCTGCAGCCATACGCGGAATGCCGTAGCGCCCTGTCTCATCGTGCCCGGACGTGCCGACGGGCGCGAAGAGGCGGCGGCCTGATGGAATCGCTTTTCACCTCCCTGTCCGCCCAGCCGATCCTCCACGTCCTGGCCTTGCTGACGCTGCTGCTGCCCGCATCGGGGGCCCTCGTGCTGGTCCTGCTCGACGTGAGCGGCGTCCGGCCGCCGGAGCGCTGGGTCGCGGTCGTCTCCGGAACCACCGTCTCGGCCGCGGCGATCGCCGGCCTGCTGCTCGCCCTCCTCACGATGCTGCGGCCGGGCCGCGAGTTCGACGAGGTGCTCTGGACGATGTACCGGGTCGGCGACTACCACCTCGACGTCTCGCTCTTCGTCGACCCGCTCTCGGCGATGCTGACGGCGCTCGGGGCGGCGGTGATCCCGGTGCTCTGTCGTTATTCCGGTCGCTATCTGCACAACGAGCCGGGCTATCTGCGCTTCTTCGTGCTGGTCGGCGTCGCGACGACGGGCTTCTTCTGGTTCGTGCTGGGCGGCAGCGTCGACATGGCGTTCTTCGGCTGGGAGCTGCTCGGCCTGTCGAGCGCACTGCTCGTGGCGTTCTTCTGGGAGCGCTCCGAGACGCTCATGGCGAGCGGTCGCGTCTACGCGACCTACCGGGTCGCCGACATCGCGCTGCTCGGCGGCGTCGTCCTGCTCCACCACTACGCCGGCAGCTCGGGCTGGGCGACGGTGCTCGGAGTCGGCGACCTCGAGCACAAGCTCCAGCTCGGCGCGTTCCCCGCGACGATCCTCGGCCTCGCCTTCCTGGTGGCGGCCATCGGCAAGTCGGCGCAATTCCCGGCGACCGGCTACGTGCTCCGGGCGATGGAGGGGCCGACGCCGTCGAGCGCGCTGTTCTACGGCACGCTTTCGATCCACGCCGGCGTGTACCTGCTGCTGCGGGTCGAGCCCCTGGTCGCCCACGCGCCGATCGTGCGATTCGCCGTCGTCGCCGTCGGTGCGCTGACCGCGATCACCGCCTCGCTCTCGGCCCGGGTCCGCGCCGACGCCAAGGGCGCCTTGGCGCTGTCGGCGGCCGCCCAGACCGGTCTGATGCTCGTCGAGATCGGCCTCGGCTGGACGGAGCTCGCCCAGTGGCATCTGCTGGCCCACGGCCTGCTGCGCCTCGCCCAGTTCCTGCGCTCGCCCTCCTGGCTCCAGGACGCGGCGGAGCGCCGCAGCGCGCTCGGCGGTGAGCGCTATCGCTCCGGCTTCCACGTCGAGCAGCTCCTGCCGGAGGCCCTCCGCGATCGGCTCTACGCGGCCGCGCTCTCCCGTTTCGGTCTCGATGCCCTGATCGATCGTCTCTTCGCGCGCCCGCTTGCCCGAATCGCCCACCTCGTGAGCAGCCCGCGGCCGCGTATTCGCGCGGCGGCGAGCGGCGCCCGGATCGCCGGACAGCGCGCGCCTGAGGCGCGAACGAAGGCCCCGGCCCAGCCCCCTGCGGCGACCGCGCTCTCGAAGGAGTTGCTGCCATGATCGACGCGTTCTTCTGGCTGGTCCTCCCCGTCGCCCTGCTCGAAGGCGCACGGATCGCCCGCTTCGAGTACAAAGGGGGCGAGCGAACGCTCGCCCATGCCCTCGCCTACGGCGCGCTCGAGTTCGTCCTGCTCGCCGGCTGTGCGGCGACGGCTTCGCCGCTGACCTTCCTCGCGTTCGCGGGAGGCCGGATCGGGGTCGCACGGCTGCGCGAGGGACGCTTGTGGGGGCCCGGCCTCCTGAAGACCGTGTTGGTCGCCGCGGCCATGATCCTGCTCGTCGGCGTGGGCGACGTGGACTCGTTCGCCGGCCTCGCGGGCTCGGCCCTCGGCGACGCGACGCGACACGGCATCCTGGCCCTGGTGTGCGCGGCTTGCCTGGTCGCGATCATGCCCGTCCACGTCGCGGACGAGCAGCGCGAGACGCTGGTCGCGCCCCTCGCGTTCATCGCCTTCGCCCGCGTGGCGATTCCGCTCGGGGCCGAAGAGCCCTGGTTCCGGCTCGTCGTGCCGGTCGTCGCGGCGATCCTGGGCCTCGTCTGTGCCCTCTGGCTGATGTCGGCCGGCAAGCGCGCGAACCATTTCGAGCCCGCTGCGCTCGTCTCCGAGCTCCTGCTCTGCGAGCGGGGCGTCGTGCTCTCTTTCGTCTGGCTCGGGCTCGCCGCCGGCGCGCCGCTCGCAGGGATCGGCGCGCTGCTGCAGTGGTGGTCGGGTGCGCTCTCGCTTCTCGCGCTCGAGGCCTCGCTCCGGCGTCGCCCCCTCCCCAGGTCGATGGCGTTCTTCGCCCTGGCGATGGCGGTCTGCCTGCCCGGAACGGTGGGCTTCATCGCCGAGGACCTGCTCGCCCACGGCCTGCTCGAGCTGCGCCCGTGGCTGGCAGCCGCGTTCGTCGGGGTGACCGCGATCAACGCAACGGCGCTCTACCTGACACTCGTCCACATCCTGGCCGACCTCGGTGAGCCCGAAGACCTGCAGCCGCGCCCGAGCCTCACGATGCTCTCGGCCGCCGCCCTGTCGCTCCTGATCGGGCTGCTGCCGCAGTCCTTCGTCTCCGTCGCGACCGCGGCCCACGCCGTCATCGCCCCGAGGACGGCGCTCGTCGAGCCGGTCGAGCACGAGCGAGCCGGCGCTCAGGCCCCGGCAGGCCCGAGCCGGGCGACCTGAGCCGCCCTCTCCCGTCGGGAGCCGCTGCTCCGCCACGTCCGCCGCTCATGCTCCCGGCCCGTCGGCCGCGGGGTGTCCGGACCGAGAAGATCGGACCGCCTCCGCGGACCGGCCCCCGAAGCACGAATGCCCCCGGCGTGACCGCCGAGGGCATTCTCTGGACTGGAGCACGAGACCAGATTCGAACTGGCGACCCTCACGTTGGCAACGTGATGCTCTACCAACTGAGCTACTCGTGCATCGAACTTTTGTCGTTCCGGCCGCGGGTCGCCGGTTGGTGCGGCGGCGCGGGAACCAGTGTTTAAACGACGGCTGCCCCGTCGTCAAGAATCCAGCGCTGTCCGGGATCCCCTTTCGACGGCCCCCGGCGCGGCGCCCGAAGGGCCTGTGGTCCGGGACGGTCCGGCACTCGCTCCCGAGCCCGGATTCCGGTCCCGGACCGGCCAGGAACGCCCGGTCCGGCCCGCCCGTCGGCTCCCCGCCCCCTCGCCCCCTAGAGGCGGGTGATCTTCTCCCGATCGTGCTGGACGCCCTTGGTGGCGTTGCGCGTGTCGAAGACCCGGGGACCGACCCGGACGACCCGCTCGTAGTCGACGTTCGGGTGGTCCGTCAGGACGACGACCAGGTCCGACCGCTTGAGGGCGTCGTCCGTCAGATCGACCGACTTGAAGCGCTCTCCGGCGATCTCGCATTCGGCCACGAACGGATCGTGGTAGCGGACGTCGGCGCCCCGGGCGCGCAGGCCGGCGATCACGTCGAGGGCCGGCGATTCCCGCATGTCGTCGACGGAAGCCTTGTACGCCACCCCGAGCACCAGGATCTGCGACCCGTTCACCGCCAGTCGATCCTCGTTCAACATCCCCGCGATCCGGTCGACGACGTGGTCGGGCATCGCCGAGTTGACCTCGGTCGCGAGCTCGATGAAGCGCGCCGGGAAGTTCAGCGACTTCATCTTCCACGACAGATAGGCCGGGTCGACCGGAATGCAGTGGCCGCCGAGGCCGGGGCCGGGCGTGAACTTCATGAAGCCGTAGGGCTTCGTCGCCGCGGCTTCGATGACCTCCCAGACGTCGAGGTCGAGCTTCTCGCACATCAAGGCGACCTCGTTGACGAGACCGATGTTGATCATGCGGAAGGTGTTCTCGAGCAGCTTCACCATCTCGGCCGCCTGGGTCGACGAGACCGGGACGATCGTGTCGAAGACCGTCGCGAAGACCTGGCAGGCGAGCTGCGTGCAGAGCGGCGTCTCGCCGCCGACGACCTTGGGCACGTTCTTGACCTTGAACTTCGTGTTCGCGGGATCGATGCGCTCGGGCGCGAACGCGAGGGCGAAGTCCTTGCCGATCGTGAGCCCGGCGTCTTCGAGGAGCGGGATCACGAACTCGTGGGTCGTTCCCGGGT
>JBIPOQ010000219.1:0-6252 GCA_044379055.1 Myxococcota bacterium | reverse complement strand
CGTGCTGCCGAGGATGATGAGCTGGCCGGCGCGCAGATGCTTGCGGATCTCGTCGACGGCGGAGGCGATGAACGACACGTCTGGGTCGCGCGTCTTGCGCAGCGGCGTCGGCACGCAGATGTTGATGACGTCCATCTCGGCCAGCCCATCGAACTCGCTCGTCGCCGAGAATCGCTTCGCCTCGGTCAGCTTCGAGACCTCGGCCGAGGCGACGTCGCCGATGTACGAACGGCCCTGGGCGAGCGAGCGGATCTTCGCGCCGTCGATGTCGAAGCCGGTCACGCGGAAGCCGGCGTTCGCGAGCTCCAGGGCGAGCGGCAGCCCGACGTAACCGAGGCCGATGACGCCGATGCGCGCCTCGCGCGCATCGATGCGGCGACGCAGGTCTTCGAGCTTGCTCATGCCTTGGATCCTTCTTCCTTCTTCGACTCGGCGTCGGCCGGACGACCCCAGCCGAAATGGTCCGAGAAATACAGGTAACCCGACCACAGAGTGAGTACCGTGGCGATCGCAAGAAGTGTCATCCCGATGTCGTGTGCCGGGAGACCCAGGGTCTCGTAGTGAAAGAGAAGTGCAGCCGTGGCGACGGTCTGCGCGATCGTCTTGAGCTTGCCCGGGCCCGTGGCGGCCACGATCTGCCCCTGGGCGGAGGCCATCCCCCGGAGCCCGGTCACGGCGAGCTCCCGGCCGACGATCACGACCACCATGCCGGAGCCCCAGATCGGAATCCGCCCGATCGCGAGCAGCATGATGAGCGCGGTCGAGACGATCAGCTTGTCGGCCAGGGGGTCGAGCAGCTTCCCGATCCGCGTGATGTCCTTGCCGCCGCTCCGACGCGCCAGCCAGCCGTCGAGGATGTCGGTCACCGCGGCGAGGATGAAGGCCCAGGCCATGAAGCGGCTGCCCGAGACCGTGGTCGCCATCGGCAGGAAGAGCAGCACCGGGACGACGCCGATGCGCAGCATCGTCACGCTGTTCGGGAGGTTCCAGAAGCGCTCGCGCGGGAACTCTTCGGGTCGCGGCATCGCCTCACGGGCGGGCTCTCGGGAAGTCATGGCGACGGCCTCTCGGTCCATGGACTCCCCGCTGCCCCCCGCTTCCATCGTCGCTCTCGCTCGCGCACCCACGACGTCAGGGATCCAGGCGTGAGGCCAGCGGGACCGGCACAGCCGAATCGTCGGGCTCCCCGCCCGCGGCCCAGCGCGAACCCTTCGGGTCGCCGGTGTCTCTCGCGCGGTCGAGCTGATCGAAATCGGCCTGGTAGCGGCGATGGTACTCGAGCACCCGCTTGATGTAAGCCCGCGTCTCGGGATACGGCGGCACGCCGCGGTAGCGATCGACGGCCCCGGGCCCCGCATTGTAGGCGGCGAGCGCACGGGCCACGTCGCCGAAACGATCGAGCATCGCGCGCAGATAGCGGACGCCGCCGTCGATGTTCTCGACGACGCCGAAGGGTCGCTCGACCCCGAGGTCCGCCGCGGTGGCGGGCATCAGCTGCATCAGCCCCTGCGCCCCGACCCGGGACACCGCGTGCGGTCGAAAATTCGACTCCGCGGCGATGACGGCCTTGACCAGGCCGGGCTCGACGTCGTGCTGGGCCGCGACCTCGAGGATCAGGTGGTCGTAGTCCCGCTCGGTGGGGACCTTGACGCGGCGGGGCGGCGCGATCGCGATGCCCTCGAGGCGTACCGGATCCTCGCGCTGGTAACGGGTGTCGACGGGGGCGTCGGTGAAGTGCATGACCCCGCGTGCATCGACGTAGCGGTAGACGGCGTTGCCGGCGTGCGCGGGCGCCGGCGAGATCGCGAGGATCGCCATCCCCACGCTGAGGACGAGCCCGAGCCGGCCGGCGTATGCGCTCCGATCCATCCGCTCTCCCGCTCCCTGCGGAGCGCTCGGCCCCGGGTCGCCCTCGGCCCCATGGGGTCCAGATTTCTTCGAGCCCGACCTTGGAAGCGATTCCAAGAGGCCGATAGACTTCTCGATTTTCAACCATCGGAGCCTTCCGGGCGGGACCTGAGATTCGCCCTCGTCGAATCCCGCACGGGGCGCAGCCCGCGTGCAGGGGGCCGGCGGAGCGGCCGGCCCCGGCTTCCGGCCACCGGCAGGAGTACGGCATGAGCCAACTCGCGCAGGCCACCCGAACGGGCAAGGCCCCCGGATCCCGTTCGACGGAGTCCGCCCCGACGCGGCGCTTCGACTTCCTCGTCCTGGGCTCCGGGCTCGCCGGCCTCCACTACGCCCTGCGCGTGGCCGACGTCGGCGACGTCGCCCTCATCACCAAGCGCAAGGCGACCGACTCCGCGACCGACTGGGCCCAGGGCGGCATCGCCGCCGTGATGGACCCCTCCGATTCCTTCGACGCCCACGTGCGCGACACGCTCAATGCCGGCGCCGGACTGTGCCACGAAGACACGGTCCGCTTCGTCGTCGAACGCGGCCCGGCCGCGATCCACGCCCTGCGCAAGAGCGGCGTCGAGTTCGACCCCGCGCGCCAGCCCGACGCGCCGGTCCCCTTCGACCTGACCCGCGAAGGCGGACATACGCGCCGCCGCATCCTGCATCGCCGCGACGCGACCGGCCGCGAGATCGAGCGCTCGCTCCTCGCCCGCGTCCGGGCCCATCCCCGCATCACGCTCTTCGAAGACCACTGCGCCATCGACCTGATCACGACGACGAAGGTCGGTCGCACCGAGTCGAACCGCGTGCTCGGCGCCTACGTCCTCGACGCCGCGACCGGCGAGGTCCACGCCTACACCGCGCCGATCACGCTGCTCGCCACCGGCGGCGCCGGCAAGATCTACCTCTACACGAGCAATCCCGACGTCGCGTCGGGCGACGGCATCGCGATGGCCTATCGCGCGGGCGCCACGCTGGCCAACATGGAATTCATGCAGTTCCATCCGACCTGCCTGTTCCACCCCCAGGCCAAGTCCTTCCTCATCTCCGAGGCGGTGCGCGGCGAAGGCGCCATCCTGCGTCGGCGAGACGGTCATGCCTTCATGGCCGACTACCACGAGATGCGCGATCTGGCGCCCCGGGACATCGTCGCGCGCGCGATCGACACGGAGCTGAAGCGCACCGGCGACGACTTCGTCGTCCTCGATCTCAGCAGCCGGGATCCCGCCTACGTCCGCGGGCGATTCCCGAACATCTTCGAGCGCTGCCTCAAGTTCGGCATCGACATCACCCGCGAGTCGATCCCGGTCGTCCCGGCCGCGCACTACACCTGCGGCGGGGTCCGCACGAACCTCTCCGGCGAGACCGACATTCCGAACCTCTTCGCCGCCGGCGAGGTGACGGCCACGGGGCTGCACGGCGCGAATCGGCTCGCCTCGAATTCGCTGCTCGAGGCCCTGGTCTTCGCCGACGCGGCGGCGACCGAGTCGATCGGAAGGCTCGGGCAGGTCGCGCCCCCCGGCGACGTCCCCGCCTGGCGCCACGGCGAGGCGACCCAGATCGACGAGGCGGTCGTCATCACCCAGAACTGGGACGAGATCCGCCGCTTCATGTGGAACTACGTCGGCATCGTCCGGAGCGATCGCCGCCTGCTGCGGGCGGAGCACCGGATCGAGAACCTGCGCGACGAAATCAACGAGTACTACTGGGATTTCCGCGTGACGCCGGAGCTCGTCGAGCTGCGCAACCTCGCGACCGTGGCCGAGCTCGTCATCCGCTCGGCGCGCCTGCGCAAGGAGAGCCGCGGGCTGCATTTCAATCTCGACCATCCCGAGCGCGACGACGTCGGCTTCGGTCGGGATACGCTGATCCAGCGTGGAGAGTCTCCCTGGATCAGCCCCAGCTAGGTCGCGCGGCCCTCGTCTTCGCTTGCGTCTGGACGATCCTGATCGGGTCGCCGCCGGCGCGCGCCCTCGTATTCGCGAGCCCGGAATCGGAGCCGCGGGAGACCCTGCCCCCGGACTTTCCCTGGTGGGAGCACGTCACGCAGCGCCGCTACGAGGGGCCGTCCGTGGTCTACCTCGGCAACGGCTTCGCCATGACGGCGCGCCACGTCGGCATGGGCGAGGTCTTCCTGCGCGGCGAGATCGTGCCGCCCGTCGCCGGCTCGAAGCGGACGCTCCTCAACGCGAACGGTACCCCGGCGGACGCGATGCTCTTCGAGGTCGCCCTGCCGGCGGGCTTCCAGGACCTGCCCGTCCTGCCGATCGCCCGAGAGGGCCCGCAGGCGGGCGAGGAGGTGCTCCTGATCGGGTTCGGCCGCCAGCGCGAGAAGGTCGTCGAGGTCTCGACCGACGGGCCGAGCGAGTTCGGCTTCTCGTGGACCGAGAAGGGCAGCAAGCGCTGGGGCACCAATCGCGTCGCGAGCATCGACGAAACGCTCTACCAGGGCAGCTGGACGACGCATTCCTTCGCCCTCGTCTTCGACCCGCCGACCACCCCCGCGACCACCGAGTTCGAGGCCCAGGCCGCCGTCGGCGACTCGGGCGGAGCGGTGTTCGTGAAGCGCGACGGCGAATGGCTGCTCGCGGGCATGATGACCTCCGTGACCGGCTTCTCCCGGGCGCCGGCGCGCACCTCGATGTACGGCGACAGCACCTACGCCGCGGACCTCTCGAGCTACCGCAGCGAGATCCTCCACTGGTCCCGACCAGCCTGCAGCAACGAGGAGGACGACGACGGCGACGAGGCCACCGATTTCCCCGCCGACCCCGGCTGCGAGGCGGCCGACGACGAGAACGAGCGCGACCGGGGGATCGCTTCCATCGCGCTGCGCGGCCTGATGGCCGTCCTGGGCGCGACGATCGCCCTCGGGATCTGGCTCGCCCTCCGGCGCAATCGAGCGCGGTCGAGCCCGAGCGGGACGTAGCGACGCCCCGCGAGCCGGACGCTAGTCGGGAATCAGGACGCCCATCTCGACGAGGGAAGCCACCGCGGCCCGGATCCGCTCCGGCGCCTCGGGAATGATCGCCTCGATGCGCGCGACGCTCATGCGCGATCGGGCGAGGTCGAGCACGGCGAGCTCCGTCTTGTCGAGGGAGCCCCGCGCGACCTCCTCCTGCTCGACGTCGACGACGAAGATCGCATCGCCCGAGAACTCGATGGCCGGCCCCGCGTCGGTCGGCTTCGACCGCCCGCGCTCGTCCCGGGCACAGACGGCTTCGAGCACGACGCCGGCGAGCGGCTCGCGCGCGGCGCTCGCGAGCAGGTTCGGGTCGACCCGGGCCTCGAACTCGAAGCGCCCGTCGGTCCAGCCGAGCATCTCTTCGATCGCCCGTTTGCCGGTCGCCGCACCGAGCTCGGCGGCCAGGAATTGATTGTCCGCGAAGGCGATCCAGCCCTGCTCGCCCTCGCGCTCGACGACGAGCGTCCCCTCCCGCGCAGAGCTGCCGAACATCTGCAGCATGTTGGGGAGCCCGAGATCGACGATCGAGCCGCTGATGCCGCCCAGACGCCCCTGATGGCTCGCCTCGCGAAGAGCGGCGATCACCGCCTGCGTCGTCGGATCGGCGGCCTGCTGGCGATCGAAGGCGATCGCGACCGCCGCCACCTGCCCCCGCTTGTTCAGCACCTCGCGCACCACGCGGCCGGCCAGCTCGACGCTCGGCTCGCCCGACGGATGCCGCAGTCCGATGCGAACGACCTCGTTCAGCTCGAGACGCTCCTCGCGGACCGAGAGCAGGATGCCGGTGCCACTGAGATCCCGGCTCGTCGCAGCGAAGGCCGCGCGCTTCGAAGACCGGATCCGCACCGGCACCCGCACCGACGAGCGCCGCGCGCTGCGCCGTCGCTCCCCCGCCTGATCGACATCCGGATCCGGCAGGTCCTCCTCGCCGAGGAACGGCTCGAAGCGCGCCCGCAGCTCGGCGACGCTCTCCTCGAACTGGACGGCCACCCCGGCGCGACCGCCCCCGCGCACCATCTCCGGCGACAATCGGTGGACGATCTCGCCCCGCAGCACGACCCGGGAGGACGGAGACGGCACCCAGAACAGCTCGATCTCCACGTCGACCGCCTGACGGATCTCGAAATCCGCCTCCGTCGCGACGAAGATGCCCCGATTCGAGATGTTCTTCTCGAACTCGGCCCGCAGTGCGGCGGGCGTGTCGAAGCGCATCTGGAGCGTTCTGGTGCGCAAGGCCGCGATCACCCCGTGGTCGGGATCGGCCCGCGCACGAGCGCGAGCCGGCCGGATCGATTCCGGCCCCCCTCGACCTCTTCGACCGATCCGGGTTCCCCCCCAAGCGATTCCGGCAGGGTTCTCGCAGCCGGCAGATCCGCGCGGGCTCGGTC
>JBIPOQ010000098.1:0-9662 GCA_044379055.1 Myxococcota bacterium | reverse complement strand
TGGCCGCCACCGGTGACGACGGCGGTGCGCCCCGCGAGATTCTTCATGGCGACTCTCCTGCGACGGGACGAGCTAGAAGACGGCGACCTCGCCGGCCGCGATCCGCTCGCCGAGGCGCTCGAGCTGGACCTTGGCGGAGCCGAGCTCGTGCTCGAGCTGGCTCGCCCACTTGAAATAGCGGTGCAGCGGATAGTCGACGTCGATCCCGACGCCGCCGTGCAGATGCTGCCAGGCATAGGACGCGAACGCGGCGCCGTCGGCCGCCGTGAACTTCGCGACGTGCACCGCGTCCCGGGCGGGCAGGCCCCGGTCGAGCTTCCAGATCGCCTCCCAGGCCGTGAGGCGGATCGCCTCGACCTGGATGTAGGCATCCGCGGCCCGCTGATGGAAGGCCTGGAAGCTCCCGATCGGGCGATCGAACTGGATCCGCTCGCGGCCGTAGGCGCCGGTCATCGCCAGCGCCCGCTCGCAGACGCCGAGCTGCATCGCGCAGCGCGCGGCGATCGCCCGCTCGACGAGCCAGGCGAGGGACCCGTCCCCGGGCCGACCGAGGCGGGCGCTCGCCGGGATCTCGACGCCCGCGAGCGAGAGATAGGCGTAGGGCTGGCCGTCGGAGCTCGTCTGGGTCTCGAGGCGCACGCCCGAAGCGTCCGGTGCGACCCAGAAGAGGCCGGTCTCGCCCGCTTCGTCGGTCGCCGACACGAGGATCCGCGCGGCCTGACGACCGGCGGGTACGAGGGATTTCTCGCCGCTCAGGCGGTAGCCGGCGGCGCTCCGCTCGGCGCGGGTGGTGGGCCGGAGCGGATCGGTCGAGTCGAGCTCGATCAACGCGGCCGTCAGGATTGCCTCGCCCCGGGCGACGCGCGGCAGCCAGGCCGCCTGGTCGGCCTCGGAGCCGAAGCGCGCGAGGGGCAGCGCGCCGAGCACGAGGGTGGGAAAGACGGGGCAGGGCGCCACGCTCCGGGCGATCTCCTGGCCAAGGAGACAGAGCGCGGTGAAGCCGAGCGCCATGCCGCCGTACGCCTCGGGGATGGCGACGCCGAGCAGGTTGGCCTCGGCGAGCGCGGGCCAGAGCTCGTCCACGAAGGGCTTGCCCTCGGATTCGTGCTTCTTGAGCCGCTCGTTCGTGACGAGATCCGTCACGATCTTGCGGGCGAGGTCGCTCACCGACTTCTCTTCGTCGCTGAAATCGAAATCCATGTCGGTCCATCTCCGCCCGGGGCCCGTGGCCCGGGCAACGGCGTTCGGCGCCTCGGTCAGCTCTTGTAGTGGGGCAATCCCATGCCGGCCATCGCGATGATGTCGCGCTGCACCTCGTTGGTGCCGCCGCCGAAGGTCAGGATCAGGCCATTGCGATAGGCGGACTCGATGCGGCCCTGGAGCACCGCGCCCGGGCAGTCGGAGCCGAGGCCCGAGCGCGCGTTCGTGATCTCCATCAGGAGGCGGTAGGCCTCGAGGTTGAGCTCGCTGCCGTAGACCTTGATCGCGGAGGCGTCGGCCAGATTCGGCTGGCCTGCCTGGGCGGCCCAGGCCTGCTTCCAGTTCATGAGCCGCAGCGTCTGGACCTTCGCGTAGACGCGGGCCAGGTTCTCGCGGACCCAGGGCTTCTCGATGACGGGCGCGCCGTCGATGCGCGTCTCCTTCGCCCAGGCCGTGATCTCGCGCAGGTTGCGTCGAAGCGGGCCGACGCTCATCAGCGAGATGCGTTCGTGGTTCAGCTGGCCCGTGATGAGGGCCCAGCCGTTGTTCTCGCCGCCGATCAAGGCGTCGGCCGGGACCCGGACGCCGTCGTAGAAGGTCGCGTTGGTCGTGACCCCGCCGACGGTGCGGATGGGTTGGCGGGAATAGCCCTTCGCCGTCGTCGGGACCATGAACATCGAGAGGCCGCGGTGCTTCGATTTGCTCGGGTCCGTTCGGGCGGCCAGCCAGATGTAGTCCGAATAGCCGGCCAGGCTCGTCCACATCTTCTGGCCGTGGATGACCCATTCGTCCCCGTCGCGCACGGCGGTCGTCTGGAGCGACGCGAGGTCGGTCCCGGCCCCGGGCTCGGAGTAGCCGATCGCGATGAAGAGCTCGCCCGCCAGGATCTTCGGCAGGAAGTCCGCCTTCTGGGCCTCCGTGCCGTAATGTCGCAAGGTCGGGCCCACGGTATTCAACGTCAGGAAGGGCAGCGGGAAGCCCGCCGTCTGGATCTCGTCCGCGAAGATGAACTGCTCGATCGGGGTCCGGCCCTGACCGCCGTGCTCCCGGGGCCAGCCCACGCCGAGCAGGCCATCCCGGCCCATCTGCTTCATCGCGGCCCGGAAGAGCGGCCCGCCGCCCTCCGTATCCGAGCGCAGCTCCTTGACGAGCGATTCCGTCATCAGCTTCGCGAAGTAGGTGCGCAGCTCGTCTCGGAAGGCCTTCTGCTCGGGGGTGAAGTCGAGATCCATGGCGGGGCTCCCGGAACCGGTTGGAACTTGTTTCAGCGGCCGGAGCATGCCCGCTCGGCCGGGGGCCGGCAAGCATTCGGGGGGGCCGGGGACCGGGCGGCGGTGGGCGAGATCTGGTAGCGTCGGATGGCCGCATCCGAAGGCTGACGGCGAGACGGAAACAAGGAGTAAGGCGATGAAGGTGGTGGTGGACTACGACCTCTGCGAAGCCAATGCGCTCTGCATGGAGGCCTGTCCGGAAGTCTTTCGTGTCGAAGACGACGACACGCTCACGGTGTTGATGGACGAGGCGCCCGAGTCGCTGCGAAAGAAGCTCCTGGACGCGGAGCGTCTCTGCCCGCGTCAGGCAATCCGCATCGTCGGCTGACGCGCAGCGCTCGAGCCCAATTCGGACGGGGGCGCAGGGGATCGACCCTGCGCCCCCGATTCATTTCCGGTCCGGGCGATTCCCGTCGACCGGGGAAGAGGTTCTTCCGGTGAACGATCCCGCAGCGCGGCCCCCGGGCCCGCGAGACCCCGACGCGTTGCGCCGCGAGCGCGCCGCGCGGCGGACCCAGGCCCTGCGGGTGGATGCGCTGCCGGAGTGGCGCCGCCTCTCCGATGCGATCCGCCGCCAGATCGCCGCTTCGCTCGAGCTCGATGCCGAGCCTGCGGCCCTCGCACGGCTCGCCGAGCAGGCCGAGCACCTCGCCGCCGCCCTCGAAGGTCGCGCGTCCGGCAAGCGGCTCGCGCTCGTCGACTCCGCCTGGGAGCAGAACGAACGCGCGGCCATGGCCTATCTCCCGTTCAGCCCGGTCATGGGCAGCCTCAATCCCGCGTCTTTCGGCATCGAGATCCGTCGCGTCGGCGACAAGGTCGTCAGCGAGGTCGAGCTCGCCGAGCCGGCCGAGGGCGCGACCGGCCTCGTCCACGGCGGCGTCATCGCCGCGATCTACGACGAGGTTCTCGCGGCGGCCAACCTGATGATCAAGGCGGGTGGACCGACCGGAACCCTCACGGTCCGCTACCGCAAGCCGACGCCCCTCTACGCGCGTCTGCGCTTCGAGGCCTGGGTCGACCGGCTCGAAGACCGCAAGGTCCACGTCCACGGCCACTGCCTGCTCGGCGACGAGCGCGTCACCGAGGCGCAGGCGATCTTCGTGCGCTTCGCTCCGGATCGACCGCTCTCGGGCTGGACGCCGCCGGGCACGGGCCGGGAAGAGGGTTAGTCGATTCCCGGCCGGCGCCCTTCGGCCGGCCCTTCGCTCCGTCGCCTAGCCCATGTGGGCCTGGCCCCCGTCGAGCGCGATGCACTGGCCGTTCACGTAGCGCGATCCCTCCGAGCACAGCACGGCGACGAACCGCCCGATGTCCGTCTCGCAGTCGCCCACGCGGCGCATCGGGACCGTCGAGAGGAACGCCTCGGCCTCGGCCGGGCTCCCGGCGATCCAGTCGGCCAGGGCCGGCGAGCCGGCGAGAGGCAGGATCGCGTTCGTGCGGATGCCGTCGACCGCCCACTCGCAGGCGGCCGCGCGGGTCAAGGAGCGGATCGCCTCCTTGACGGCGGCATAACATCCGTAGTTCGACATGTCCCAGCGCATGGCGGAAGAGCTGCCGAGGTTGACGATCGAGCCGTCGCCCTTGAGGTGGGGATGGCAGAGCTTCATCAACCGGAACGTCGCGAGGGGGCCCGATTCCCAGCTCGCGGTGAACTGGGCGTCGGAGACGCCGTGCAGGGGACCGAGCGGCACCTCCTGCGCGTTGTTGACGAGAATCTGGATCCCGCCGAGCCGGCGAACGACCTCGTCGACGGTGGTCGCGAGGGCCTTCTCGGACTTGACGTCGCAGGCGAGCGCGATCGCGCGGCCGCCGCGCTTCTCGATCTGCCGGCAGGTGTCCTCGACCTTCGAGGCGGTACGGCCCGTGACCGCGATCGCGGCGCCCTCGGCGGCGAGAGCGAAGGCGATCCCCTGTCCCACACCCTGACCCGCTCCCGTCACCAACGCCACCTTGCCCGTCAACATGCCCATCGCCGCGGCTCCTTTCGCCCGGATCCGTCTCCGGGATGCACGTGTTCGATCCGAGCGGCGCATTGTAGAGTGCGCCCTGCGCCGCCGCCCCGCGTGGCGGGCGCCCGGGAGGAGTCGAGATGGGGGAGCCCGAGATCCAGCGCATGGCGCCGATGGCGGCGCGCTATACGCGACCCGACTGGGTCCGGCGCATCAACGCGATGGGCGACTCGGTCGGGGGCGGGGAGGCCGGCCCGCGGCGGATGGTCCCGCTCGACGCCGATGCGCTCCTCGAGCAGGCGCGCGCGAGCCTCGGCGGCGGAACGTTCGGCGACTTCGGCGATCCGCACTGGGAGCGCCGCTTCCGCGTGCTGGTCCAGGCCTTCGATGCGCAGCCCTTGACGGTCGTCGGTCGGCTGATGACCCGGCAGGAGCTCCTCCGCAGCCTGCGCACGCGGCTCCGGCTCGCGCGCGCCTGGGACGCGAATCCGCGCATGGCGAGCGAGTCGATCGAGGCGCCGATCCTCATCACGGGCCCTGCGCGCTCCGGCACGACGATCAGCTTCGAGCTCTTCTGGCTCGATCCCGATCTGCGGGGTCCGAGCGCCGCCGACGCGCTCCATCCGATCGCCGAGCCGGGGCAGGACCTCGCCGCTCGGCTCGCGATGAGCGAGTGCGAGCAGGAGCTCTGGGCGGACGTCCAGCCGGAGTTCGCCGCGATCCACGAGCTGCGCTCGGATCTCCCGGTGGAATGCGTGACGCTGACCGCGCCGTCGTTCTGCGGCGGACACTGGGCGATGGTCGGGGCCGCCGGCGCGCCGGACATGGTCGAGACCTACGCCTTCGAGAAGCGCATCCTCCAGCTGCTCCAGCACGGGCAGCCGAAGAAGACCTGGCTGCTCAAGACGCCGGGCCACGTCATGACGATCGATCTCGTCTTCGCGACCTTCCCCGACGCCTGGGTCGTCCAGACCCACCGGGATCCGGTCAAGACGATGCCGTCGACGGTCAGCACGACGGCGATGTTGCAGTGGCTCCGCTCGGAGCGGATCGACCTGCCGATGATGGTTCGGCTCATCAACGGCGCCTTCAGCCATGGCCTCAACGCCCTCGCCGAACGAAGGACCCGAGGCGAGCTCCCGAACCGCTTCGTCGACGTCCACTTCCAGAGCCTGCTGCGGGATCCGGTCGCGACGATCCGGAGCGCCTATCAAGGCATGGGGCGCGAATTCACGAGCGCGCACGCCGAGCGCATCCGGACCTACCTCGCCGAGAAGCCGCGCGGGAAGTTCGGCGTCCACAAGTACACGCCCGAGGAGTGGGGCTTCACGCGCGACGAGCTGCGCCGTTCGCTGGCCCCCTACGTCTCGACCTTCGGCATCGAACTCGAGGACTGAGCCCCAGGCTCGGCGAGCGCCCTGCGCCCCCCCGAAGGCCCGGCTCAGTCCCGACCGAGGGTTTCGCAGGCCTCGGCGAGAGTCCGCTCGCCCGCCCGCGTCTGCACGCCCCGGGCAAGGAAACGCTCCATGCGCGGGACGCGTTCGGAGCGCGGATCGCCCATCAGCCGGTCGAAGGCGCGCTGCTCGATCAACAGGTCGGCTTCGGTCGCCGCCTCGGCGATGGAATGGATCGCGCGCTTGGCTTCGCGCAGCGCGAGGGCGGGGAAGCCCGCGATCCGACGCGCGAGACGGTCGACGAAGGGCGAGAGGTCGGCCGCCGGGAGCGCGCGATTGATCCAGCCGTAGCGCTCCGCCTCCTCGGCGCCGAAATCGTCGCCGCCGAGGATGATCTCGCTGGCGCGCGCGCGACCGAGCAGCCGCGTCAGGCGCGCCGTTCCGCCGGCGCCCGGCAGGATCCCGAGCGCGATCTCGGGCTGGCCGAAGACGGCCTTGCCCCGGGCGGCGAAGCGCAGGTCGCAGGCGAGGCAGAACTCGCTGCCGCCGCCGCGGGTGTAGCCCTCGATCTGCGCGATCGTGACCTGCGGAAGGCGCCGCAGGCGCTCGAAGAGCTGGTGGACGAAGTTGAGGTCCGTCGCCTCGGGGACGGTCGCTACCGGTACCGTCGTGATCGAGACGACGTCGCCGTGGGCGATGAAGAAATCGGGATCGGCACTCCGGAAGATCACGACCCGCGTCGACTCGTCCCGCTCGAGCGCGTCGACGAGCCCCAGCAGCGCGCCCATCAGCGGTGCACCGAGCAGGTTCATCGGCGGCGCGTCGATCGTGACCCGGGCGATGCCGGCGTCCCGGGTGATGTGGAGGATCTCGTTCGAAATCGGGCTCGCGCTGCTCATCGGCCTGTTCCTCCGCGCCCTCGAAGAAGGCGCATGTCAGTCTAGACGGGAGACAAGACGCCACAAGTCCGGGGCGACGAGCGCTGCTTTCGCGCTCCACGGCGATCGGCGAGGCGGGCTTCGATTGAAACACGTTCTCTACTCTGCTTGACTTCGCGTGGCTCGAGATCCCTGCGCGAAAGGAATCGACTCGATGACGAAGCAATCGGCGGTGACTGCTGCGCTGACCGCGCCGCACAACCTCTCGTACACCTACAAGCGTTCGCTCGGCGCGGTGCTCTCCCGCTTCTTCACGGCGCTGCGCGATCGGCGCCTGCTCGGCGTGAAGCGAGCCAACGGCAAGGTCTTGTTTCCGGCCCGGGAGTACGACCCGGACACGAGCGAGAAGCTCGAAGAGCTCGTCGAGGTCGCCCCGACCGGTGTCGTCCGGAGCTGGGTCTGGGTCGCGAAGCCGCGTCGGCAACAGCCGCTCACGCATCCCTTCGCCTATGCGCTGGTCCAGCTCGACGGAGCGGATACCGCCTTCCTGCACGTCGTCGACGTCGGCAGCGAGGCGAAGATGGCGACGGGCATGCGCGTGAAGGCGCGCTGGGCCGACGAGACGAAGGGCGCGATCGACGACTTCGTGTTCGTGCCGGCCTGATCCCGATGCATTCGCGCACCGCTCGCGGATCGGTGCTGCGGGGAGGAATTCCGTGAGTCCCAGCGACGAGAAGACCAACCAGCCGGTGACTGTGCTCGCGTGCCCCATCTCGCTCGATTACGAGTACAGCGCCGGGCAGTCCGCCTCTCGCTTCCTGCGCGCGATCGCCGAGGGCAAGCTCCTCGGGCAGCGCTGTCCGGTCGACGGACGCGTCTACTTCCCGAGCCGGGGCGCCTGTCCGAGCCACGGTGTGACCTTCGGCGACGACGCGGTCGAGCTCTCCGACAAGGGCACGATCGTGACCTTCTCGATCGTGCGCGTCCCGTCGCAGAACATCGCGCTCCCGCTGCCGTACATCACGGTGAACGTGCTGCTCGACGGGGCGGACACGATCCTGATCCACGTGCTCGACGCGAAGCTCGAGGACGTCCACATGGGCATGCGCGTCCAGGCCGTCTGGAAGCCGCGGGAGGAGTGGACGACCTCGACGGCGAACATCCTCTACTTCCGGCCGATCAACGAGCCCGACGCCAAGTACGAGAGCTACAAGGAGCACATCTGATGCGGGAAGTGGCCGTCGTCGGTTTCACGCAGAGTCCCTCGGTGCGTCGCGAGCCGGACCGCAACGAGATCGAGATCCTGATCCCGGTGATCCAGGCGCTGCGCGAGCAGACCGGACTCTCGAGCAAGGATTTCGACTTCATCTGCTCGGGCTCGAGCGACTACCTCGCGGGCCAGTCGTTCGCGTTCGTGTCGGGCCTCGACGCGGTCGGCGCCTGGCCGCCGGTCTGCGAGAGCCACGTCGAGATGGACGGCGCCTGGGCCCTCTACGAGGCCTGGGTCAAGATCCAGATGGGCTATGCGGATACGGCGCTCGTCTACGGCTTCGGGAAGCCCTCGATGGGCGATCTCCCGCTGACGATGGCGCTGCAGCTCGATCCGTACACGATGATGCCGCTCTGGCCCGACGCGATCTCGATCGCGGGGCTGCAGGCGCGCCACTGCATCGAGTCCGGCGTGCTGCGTCCGGAAGACATGGCGGCGGCGGCGGTGCGGGATCGCGCAAACGCCAAGGGCAACCCCAACGCCCAGGTCAAGGGGGATTTCAGCGTCCAGCAGCTGCTCTCGGAGCCCTTTCTGTCGAATCCGTTGCGGCGGTCCGATTGCGCGCCGATCTCGGACGGGGCGTCGGCGATCGTGCTCGCCGCAGGGGACAGGGCGCGCCAGCTCCGGGACCGACCGGCCTGGATCCGAGGCCTCGAGCACATCTGCGAGCCGATGGACCTCGGCGTCCGGGATCTGGGTCGTTCGCGATCGACGGAGATCGCGGCGCGCAAGGCAGGGGTCTCGAACGACAAGATCGACGTCGCCGAGCTCTCGGCGCCGTTCACGCACCAGGAGATCCTGATCGAGCGGGCGCTCGGTCTCGCGCAGAAGACGAAGGTCAATCCGTCGGGCGGTGCGCTCGCGGGCAACCCGCTGATGGCGGTCGGGCTCTCGCGGATCGGCGAGTGTGCGACGCGCATCTGGTCGGGCGAGGCGGATCGCGCGGTGGCCCATGCGACCTCGGGTCCCTGTCTGCAGCAGAATCTGGTCTGCGTCCTGGAGGGCAACTAGCCATGGCGGTTTTGACGGCGGTCGTCGGGATCGGACAGACGAAGTACGAGGCGAAACGGCTCGACGTGTCGATGCCGGGGCTCGTGCGCGAGGCGGCCGAGCGGGCGCTCGCCGATGCGGACTGTACCTGGAGCGACATCGACGCGGTCATCATCGGGAAGGCGCCAGACCTGTTCGAAGGCGTGATGATGCCCGAGCTGTTCCTGAACGACGCGATCGGCGGTGCCTACAAGCCGATGCTCCGCGTGCATACGGCGGGCTCGGTCGGCGGGTCGACGGGGATCGTCGCGGCGAGCATGGTCCAGTCGGGGATCCACGACCGTGTCCTGTGCGTGGCCTATGAAAAGCAGAGCGAGTCGAACGCGACCTGGGCGCTGTCGATCTCGCTGCCGTTCTCCCTCGCGACGGTCGCCGGCGCCGGCGGCTACTTCGCGCCGCTCGTCCGCGGCTACATCCGCCGCTCCGGGGCGCCCGAGGACACGGGCATCCGCGTCGCGGTCAAGGATCGCCAGAACGCGCTCCGCAATCCGCTCGCGCACCTTCAGCTGAAGGACATCTCCTTCGAGATGGTCGCGAACTCGCCGATGCTCTGGGATCCGATCCGCTACCTCGAGACGTGTCCGTCCTCGGACGGCGCCTGCGCGATGGTGATGGAGAAGGAGTCGCTCGCGAGCCGGCGTTCGGGCAAG
>JBIPOQ010000505.1:0-3094 GCA_044379055.1 Myxococcota bacterium | reverse complement strand
GCCTGGATCCACGCGACCGAGATGCGCAGCGAGCCGACGATGTTCTCGGGCCGCGACCAGGTCATGCCCCAGGCGACCCTCGACAACGCGAAGAACCTCTACAAGAAGGCGGGAATCACGAAGCCCCGGGAAGAGCTCGACTGCGCCGAGATCTACGTGCCGTTCTCCTGGTTCGAGCCGATGTGGATGGAGGGCATGCTGATCACCGAGCGCAACCAGGGCTGGAAGATGACCTACGAGGGGGCGACGGCCTTCGACGGGGATTTCCCGGTCAACATGTCGGGGGGCGTGCTCTCGTCGAATCCGATCGGCGCCTCGGGCCTGATCCGCTTCGCCGAGGCCGCGCGTCAGGTCCGGGGCCTCGCCGACCAGCATCAGGTCGACGGGGCCAAGAAGGCGTTGGGGCATGCCTACGGCGGCGGCTCCCAGTACTTCTCGACCTGGATCGTCGGTTCCCAGAAGCCCTGATCCGGCATTTTTCGCGCAAGGCCTCAAGCCAACCGCTCGATTCTCCGACGAAACCGACGAATCCGGTCCCTTCGACCGGGTCGGTCTGAGGCGGCAGGGCGGAGGAGGGCGGATGGGCTTCGAGCGACGGTGGCTGGATCTCGTGGTGGCGGTCGGGCTTTCGACCTCGTTGGCGGGTTGCGGAGGCGATGCGGGGGGCGCAGTCCTCCGCGTGGACTCCGAGTTCAATCCGCCGACCGCCGCGAATACGTTCCGTCCGGTGAACGAGGCGAATCCCGCGGTCGCCCAGACCTTCACCGTCGAGCAGGACGGCCGCCTCGAGGAGTTCTGGATCGTCGTCACGGACGGGATCTCGGACGATGCGGGCACGATCCGCATCACCGTGCAGCCCGTCGACGGCGGCGGGGTGATCGACGACGACGTCGCCGACTCGATCATCGATCCGATCGTGATCAATACCTCGACGCTCCCGGACATCCTCCTCGAGGAGTTCACCGAGTTCAACATCGGCGACGAGCCGGGGCGCGACGTGCTCGCGGGCGAGCGCTACGCGATCGTGGTCGAGTTCGTGAGCCGCACGACGAGCACCGACACCGATCCGATCGCCATCGTGCTCGGCCAGACCGGGAATCCCTTCGCCGACGGCACCGGAGCGACGGGCGAGCTCGGCGACGGCTTCACCAACAACACCGACGACTATTTCTTCCGGACCTTCGTCCTGAACTAGCGCCCGGTCGGTTAGGATCCGCGCGTGGCGGCGGTTCGATCCCTCGAGGTCCTGGTCGTCGGCGCGGGTCTGGCGGGGCTCGCGCTCTGCGTCGGTCTGCGGCACCTCGGAGCCCGGGTCGACCTCGTCGAGCTCGCGCCCGGTCTCGACGATGCGGGGGCGGGGCTGCTGTTGACCGGCAATGGCCTGCGTGTGCTCGACGCCTTCGGGCTCGGGGGGCAGACGCGGGCCGCGGGCCGACGCGTGGACGCCGTCTGCTTCGCCGACGCGAGCGGCGCCGAGCTCTTCCGTCTCCCCGTTCGCGCCCCGTGGCCCGATTTCGTGAGCCTCCACCGTGCACGGCTCCGCCGGCTCCTGCTCGAAGCCGCCTGCCCCGTCGAGCCGCGCTGGGGCGTTCGGGTGGCCCGCCTCGAGCCGGGCGGCAACGGCGTCGACGTCGAGCTGAGCGATGGCGAGCGCCGCCGCTTCGATCTCGTCGTCGGAGCGGACGGGGTCCACAGCGCGGTCCGGCAGACGCTCTTCGGCGCCGGGGGCGCGGCGCCGATCGAGGGCTTCGCCGGCTGGCGATGCGTGGTCCCGGGCCCCGTGGCCCTGCCCGAGCCGGTCTATCTGCTCGGCAACGGGCGAACGCTCCTGCTGCATCCGCTCGCGGACGGCGAGGTCTACTGCGGCGCCGGCCCGGTCGCCGGGGTCGGGCGGACCGGCCGGTCGGAGCCGGGCGGCGAGCGCGCGGCCCTCCAGGCTGCCTTCTCGGATTTCGGGGGGATCGCCCGGACCGTGCTCGATGCGATCGACGACTCGATCCGATTGATTCCGACCACGTACTGGGAGGTGGTGATCGAGCGCTGGCGGGCGGGGCATTGTGTCCTCCTCGGCGACGCGGCCCACGCGAGTGCGCCGACCCTGGCGCAGGGGGCCTCGATGGCCTTCGAAGACGTCGCGGTCCTCTGCGAAGAGCTCGGTCGGGACGCGGACGTTCCGGCGGCTCTCGAGCGCTTCGAGACCCGTCGTCGGCCGCGGGTCGTGGCGGTGCAGCGCGCGTCCCGCGAGCGCATGGAGGCGAATCGCCCCCTCGATGCCCACTCGCAGTCCGTGCGCGATCAGGTTCTGCGACGATTCGGCCGACAGCAGCTCCACGCGGCGTGGGGTCGCTGGATGGAGACGGCCCCCTGAACGCGGTGCAAGCCGACGGCCCGGGTCCTGGCCCGGTCGAGCCGGAGACAGACGAGCGATCCATGATCTACCTGGTCCAGCAGTACTTCTCGCAGTCCGCGGCGCGATTTCCCGACAAGGTCGCCGTGGCCTGCCAGGCCGAGAGCCTCGCCTACGGCGCGCTCGACCGTCGGACGAACGCCCAGGCGCGCCGGCTCGCGGCCCTCGGCGTCGAACGCGGAGCCTTCGTGCCCTTCTTCATGAAGAAGGGCGTGCGCTCGATCGAGTCGATCCTGTCGATCCTGAAGGCGGACTGTGCCTACGTTCCGCTCGACGTCGGGAGCCCGGCCGCCCGCATCGAGAGCATCCTCGAGGCGACCCGCGCGAAGCACGTGATCGTCAGCGCGGCGAGCCGGGCGGCCTTCGAGGCGCTGTGTCCCCCGCGCCCGGGCCTGACGATCGTCGACATCGACGAGGCGCCCGGCGAGAGCGACGCCCCGATCGACTATCGCAACCTCTCGATCGACGTCGCCTACGTGCTCTTCACCTCCGGCTCCACCGGCCGGCCGAAGGGCGTCATGATCAGCCACCAGATGATCACCGACTACATCGACTGGTGCGTCGAGACCTATCGCCTCGACGAGAACGACGTCGTCGCGAACCACGCGCCGCTCTACTTCGACAACTCGACCTTCGACCTCTACACGGCGTTCAAGACCGGCGCGTCGCTCCACCTCATCCACGACG
>JBIPOQ010000441.1:0-3601 GCA_044379055.1 Myxococcota bacterium | reverse complement strand
GAAGGGGCCGCTCGTCATCCTGACCTCGCGGATCACCGCCTCGGCTTCGGAGATCGTGGCCGGCGCGATGAAGGATTACGGCCGCGCCGTCATCGTCGGCGACGACCACACCTTCGGCAAAGGCACGGTCCAGAGCTTCGTCCACCAGCCCGGTCGCCTCGGCGCGATCAAGGTGACGACGGCACTCTTCTTCCGCCCGGGCGGCGCCTCGACCCAGCACGACGGCGTGGCCGCCGACGTGGTGCTGCCGTCGCTGTTCGCGACCGACGATCTCGGCGAGCGCTACACGCCCTACTCGCTCAAGACGCAGGTCATCCCGCCCTTCCTCGGCGTCCTCGGGCGCGTGTCGAACGTGCCCAACGGCGATTGGAAGGCGATCGACTCGAACGTACTGGCCGAGCTCCAGCGCCGCTCCTCCGTCCGCGTCGCCGGCAACGAGGAGTTCCGCGAGATCAACGAGAAGCTCGCCAAGCGCGCCCAGGAAGACGACGTGATCCATCTCGCCGAGTTCATCAAGGAACGCGAGGAGGAGGAGGCCGAGGCGGCGGAGAAGAACGGGACGACGGACGCGGCGAAGCCCGCGACCGGAAAGAGCGGCGAGACCGCCGGCGCCAAGCCGGCCCCGCAGAAGACCGCCCCGGCCGGCCCCGGGGCCGCAGGAGCGGACAAGAAGACCGCCGCGAAGGAAGAAGAGAAGCCCGAGCCGACGCCCCAGCGCGAAGAGGCGCTGCGCATCCTCGCCGACCTCGTCGACCTCCAACACACGGATCCCGCAACGTGGCACGCACAGCAGTCGGCGCCCTCCTCGGCCTCGCTTTCGTCGCCGCGGTGATCTGGGCCGCCTTCGAGGCGACCCAGGTCCAGTGCGAGGTCTGCGTGGAGTACAAGGGCCGACAGGCCTGCTCGACGGCCCAGGCCGCCGACGTGCTCCAGGCCGAGGCCCAGGCCCTCTCGGGCGCCTGCTCCCAGGTCACCGGGGGGGTCACCGAAACCCTCGAGTGCGATCGCACGCCGCCGACCGTCCGCCGCTGCAGCGAGTAGCCGCGCCAGGGCTCGGGAGAACGCCCGAGTCGCCGCTCCGCCGATCATCGCGTTCGTGCGATCCAATCCTCATGGAAAGCTCCGCTCCGGTCGAAAGAGGCCTCCGGGGAGGGCGAACCTCCCGCGTGGACCCGAGCTCCGGACTCGGCCTGACACGAAGGGATCCGTTCATGAGCAATCGACTCGCGAGCTATCTCAAGGCATCGGAGGGCGACCTTCCCACGATGCCTGCCATCGCCGGTCAGGTCGTGCAGGCCGTCGACGACCCCGACAGCTCGATCGAGGACATCCGGAAGCTGATCGAGAAGGATGCCGCCATCGCGGCCCGCATCCTCAAGATCTCGAACTCCGCCCTCTACGGCTTTCCCTCGGAGATCCAGAGCCTCTCCCACGCCATCTCGCTGCTCGGCACGATGACCGTTCGCAACCTCGTACTCGCCGCCTCCATGAAGGAGACGTACAAGAAGTTCGGCCTGCTCGAGAAGCTCCTCTGGCAGCACTCCTCGCTCTCGGGTCCCGTCGCCGCCATGCTCGCGCGCTACGGCACGATCAACGTCGACCCCGACGTCGCCTTCACCGCCGGCCTGATGCACCACATCGGGAAGACCGCCCTCGCCAACAGCCACCGCAGCGAGTACGAGCGCGTCATGGCCACCGTCTACAACGAGGCCCGCAGCTTCACCGAGGTCGAGAACGAGGTCTTCGGCTTCAACCACGCCGAGCTCGGCGCCGCCGTGGTCCAGCAATGGGGGCTGCCCGACACCCTGGTCCAGACGATCCAGTACCACCACAGCCCCGGAAAGCTCGCGGAGCTCGACGATCACGTCGCCCGGCTCTGTGCCCTCACCACCGTGACCAGCATGTGCCTTTCGAAGCTCGGGGTCGGCCGCTCACGGCCGATCGAAGAGCTGAACCTGGCGGCGATGCCGGCCTGGGTATTCCTCGACCTTTCGGAGAGCGACGTCGAACCGATCCTCATCCGCTGCGCCGAGCGGATCAAGGAAAGCCAGGCCCTGATCGGCTAGCGCAGACCGGGCTCCGCCCGTCGGCTCATCCGCCGGCCGGCTCGCCAGCCCCTCGACCACCCCGACCTTCCGACGGGTCGATCCCGCCCAGGCGGCTCGACGCTCCCCCGACGCGAACCTATGGTTCTCGCCCGAGCCCCCGCTCGCCGACCCCCATTGCGGGACGAGCGGGTGGACCTTTCCCTCGGACCGACCGCCGCCCGCCCGGCCGACAGACCGGCCCGTGGGCCCGACCGAGCCGTCGACCGGCCAGACCGGCGAGATGAAGGAGATGCGATGAGCCTCGACGAGAGCCTGAGACAGGAGATTGCCGAGCTGATCGGGTCGAGCGACGTGGTGCTCTTCATGAAGGGCAACCGGCGCCAGCCCCAGTGCGGCTTCTCGGCGACGGTCGTCGGCATCCTCGACGCCATGCTGCCGGAGTACAAGACCGTCGACGTGCTCTCGGCGCCGCACATCCGCGAAGGCATCAAGACCTACTCGTCCTGGCCGACGATTCCGCAGCTCTACGTGAAGGGCGAGTTCGTCGGCGGCTGCGACATCGTGCAGGAGATGTACGGCTCGGGCGAGCTCTTCGAGGCCCTCGGCCTCGAGCCCGTCGAATCCGTCCGACCGCGCATCACGATCACGCCGCCCGCCCTGCGCGCGCTCGCCGCCGCGGCGGCCGAGCACGGCGGCGGCGGTCGCGAGCTCCACCTCTCGGTCGACGGCGACTATCAATCCCATCTCTCGATCGCGCCGCGCAGTCGGATCGACGTCGAGGCGATCTGCGACGGTCTCGTCCTGCTGCTCGACCCGATCTCCGCCCCCCGCGCCGACGGCATCACGATCGACGTCGCGGACACGCCGAACGGCCAGGCCTTCCGGGTCGACAACCCGAATGCGCCGCGCGTCCGGCCGCTGTCGGTGCGCGAGCTCGAGGCGATGCTGAAAGCCGGAGAGCGCTTCGAGCTGCTCGACGTGCGCACGCCCGAGGAGCGCGCGATCGCGTCGATTCCCGGCGCGGTGCTGCTCAACGAGTCCGAGGCGGCGCGCATCGAGTCGCTGCCGCGCGACACGAAGCTCGTGCTGCATTGCCATCACGGAGGCCGCTCGCAGCAGGCCGCCGAGCAGTTCGTCTCGCTCGGCTTCTCGCAGGTCTGGAACGTGGTCGGCGGCATCGACGCCTGGAGCCAGGAGATCGATTCCGACGTCCCGCGCTACTGAGGCGCCCGCGCTCGCGCGGTCCCCTTCTCCGGAGCAAGTTCCATGGCACTCCAGATCATCAATGCCGGTCCGAATCCCGTCGACGTCGCCGAGCAGATCCGGCGCGCGATCGCCGAAGCCCTGCCGCAGGCCGCGATCGAGGTCCGGCCCCAGGGCCCGGGCCATTTCGAGATCGCGGTGACCGACGCGATCTTCGAGGGCAGGCCCCGCGTCCGCCAACAGCAGCTCGTGTACGGCGCGATCGCCCACCTCATGGCGGGCGCGAATGCGCCGGTCCATGCCGTCGATCGGCTCGATTGTCGCGTGCCCTGATCCCGGTTGTGCAAACT